>JALRIJ010000070.1 GCA_023255485.1 Flectobacillus sp. | reverse complement strand
GGGCTATGACCAAATTTATGCAACTGTATCAGATGATAATAGTTATGTAAAGCTTGTCCCTTCTAACAGTAATGGTACTAAACCTCCTATTGATGCTGTGATAAATATTTACCGAAAAGAGTTTAGTACAGGAACATTCTCCAAATATGTGGTAGAGGCTCAAGATAAAATTAATATGCAATATTTTGACGTATTTCAAGACAATAATGTAGAGACCACGAAAAAGCAATATTGTTATTATGTTACTTGGGAGCTGGGGCTGTGTGGTGAGTCAAATCCCTCTAATGAAGTTTGTACAATTTTATTAAAACGAAATGGAAGTAACTTAGAATGGACTTCTGATTCACCAATGAGCGTACCTATTGGACAGTATGATCTTACGAATGCGATGGATCCTAATTCAACGATGACTGCTCCAGGGAATTTTGTACTTACAAACAGTACAACTTTTTCACTACTATCAATTCCTGAGGTGAAAGGACAAGAGTTTTGGATGAAGGTTATGGTGGGTAATGCAAACGGAACTGGAAATCCTGTAAGCCAGTCCAATTATATTCATTATGATAGACCAACCGTTGTACTTGTACCCCAAATTTTCACTCCCGATGGAAACTCGCTCAATGAAACCTTTGATATTCAAGGGCGTTATATTCGTAAAACAAAGATGTGGATTTATGACCGTTGGGGAAGTCCTATCTATTATAAAGAAACGGATACCGATCAGACTGATAGTGCAACAGGACTTTGGAAAGATACTGGTTGGGATGGTACCTTGAGTAATGGGCAAAAAGCCGCACAAGGTAACTATGCTTACAAAATAGAGGTCGAAGATGCTACAGGGAAAAAGACTGTTAAAAGTGGGGCATTGAATTTGACCTACTAAATTTTTGAGAAGCTTATACCAAAAATAAGGCTGGTCAAGCTGTTTTATGGTAAATTTGCCAAAAGATTAACTTAATAAATACCAATGAATATGTTTGATATGATGGGAATGCTTGGTAAGATGAAAGACTTACAAGCAAAAATGAAAGAAGCTCAAGATTCATTAACAACGATTACCGAATCGGGAGAAGCAGGAGGAGGCATGGTAAAAGTAACCATTAATGGAAAAAAACAACTCTTAAAAGTAGAAATCGACGAAGAGTTAATGAAACCTGCTGACCGTGAAATTGTACAGGATTTAGTAGTGGCAGCAACTAATAAAGCAATGGACAATATTGAAGGGAAAATTCGTCAACACTTACAAGCAGCTACAAGTGGCTTATTACCTAACATTCCAGGAATGGATTTAGGCAGTATGATGGGTGGATTTTAGTACCTTCTTCGTTCAATTTCAACAATAGAAAAATGTCAATTCGCATACAGCATTTAATAAAAGTTTATGGAACACAAGTGGCTGTAAACGATATTTCTTTCGAAGTAAAGCAAGGTGAAATCGTCGGTTTTTTAGGGCCTAATGGTGCTGGCAAATCGACTACTATGAAAATTGCTACATGCTATTTACCCGCAACATCGGGAATAGTAGAAGTTGCAGGCTATGATGTAGTACTTTCACCCATCGAAGTGCGTCGTAATATCGGTTATTTGCCTGAGCATAATCCACTTTATTTGGATATGTATGTCAAGGAATTTTTAGAGTTCATTGGTGGGCTTTATGGACTTAAGGGCGAAGGTTTACAACAAAGTATCCGTAATGTGATTGAACTCGTTGGACTAGGCCTTGAGCAAAAAAAGAAAATAGGACAACTCTCAAAAGGGTATCGTCAGCGAGTTGGATTGGCTCAAGCCTTGATTCATAATCCTAAAGTGTTAATCCTAGATGAACCCACTACAGGGCTAGACCCCAACCAATTGGTTGAGATTAGAAGTGTCATTAAAGAAGTTGGAAAAGAGAAAACGGTAATTTTTTCGACGCATATCATGCAAGAAGTAGAAGCGATTTGCGACCGAGTTGTCTTAATCAATAAGGGGAATATCGTAACCGATAGCTCCTTATCAGATCTTCAAAAAGCAGGTAAAAGTATGGAAGCTCTTTTTAGAGAATTGACAATGAATTAAATAAAGATAGAAGGCTTTGAGATTTTCAATTTCTCAGAGCCTTCTATCTTTACTCACTAGAGGTTACTGCATTAACATCATTTCTTCTAAGCTAACGACTACATTATCCCCATCTTGTTTAATACTGTATTTCATAGGATAATAGCCAGCTTTTGCAAATTTACTCGGTAGGGGAATACTTTTGCTTATATTAGGCTTACTCTGTAATAAGTCGAGAGTAACCATTGGTTCAAAGAATGTCATTTTTCCATCGTAAGAACCTACCACAAAGGTCTCTGTGAATTTTCCACCTGTTAATTCTGGTGCTTTTGAATAGACCCAGTGAACACCCATTTGTGCTTCCCCTTCTGGTACTCGTATGTAGTCACGTGGTAAATAGGCCATGTCGGGGAAGTTCTCAAATTTAGCGGAGGTGTTGATATCATACGCTGGGATTGCCAAGCGTTCTGCTAAGGATTGAATGAAAAAGTGAATGTCAAAATGGGGAGTGTCATAGACTCCTGCTGGAGCGTGACCTGCATGAGCAAAGTCTAAATAGAGGTGATCAAATGGAATTTTACCTTGGGCTTCGCTTGGAAAGGTTAAGACCAGTTTAGGAGGAGAGGTATGAGAGAGGTTCTCAAACGCTCCTTTGGTAAAGGTAATTCCCACAGCGTTGGGTTTGTTGTCAGTGCTAAAAGTAGCCCAGGTATAAACTTGTCCATTTCCCAGTGATTGGCCTGCTGTTTGATAGTTTACATCACTAGGACTCACCTCAATATTCTTTTTACAATTAGTCAAAAAAACGAGCGTAGCAATGCAATAAAAGTAAATATATTTCATAAGAAAATAATGATAAATGATTGGTAGAATATTTACAAAACTATGTTAATAGCATCAATATACTAGATAAATGCGCATTTTCTTGTTTGAAATTTTATTAAAGTCGATTTTATGGCAAATGTCAATAAAAAACTACTTTCCTATACGAGAAAAGTAGCTTTTTATGAAAACCCATCATTGATGTTATCGTAAATCATTTACTTCAACACCCGGGTATTTACTTTTGTCGAATGCAAAAAACTTATCATCGACATTAGCATTTGGTGTAAACTTAATAATATTAAATACCTGACGTTTTCCGTTTTTATCCGTAATTGTCCAGCTTTTTACTGATTTATCAGCCTTATTTAGCTTGATTTTAACCTTACTTACCTGACCTTTTTTCTCTGGTGCAAGTTCTATGATTTCATAGGTTGCCGCTCCTTCTTTTACTTCTTGAACAAAAGTATATTTGTAATTCTTTTTATCAAACGAGTAAATTTTTGCTGGATTTAAATCGTTTTCAGAAGGTTCGTAGTCAGAAATATTTACTTCGTTAGTTTCTTTGATAAACGTAGCAATTTCTTTTCCATTATTAAATAGCTCTTGACCCGCTAATTTCAAACGATATTTTTGTCCTTTCACTGTGATGCTACCTTGTAATGCTTGTTTGGAGCCCTCTAAGCCATAAGAAAAGGTTGCAGCGAAGGATTTCATGGTTTTATACTTTTGCTGCATAGCATCAATGATACTTCCAGCTTTCGGGTTTTGAGCATTGCCCTGACTAATACTTAATGCCAAAACTGACATTACGATCAATACGTTTTTTTTCATTTTCATGTATTTCTCCCCAAAGAAAATTTTGATGGTAGGTGCGTTATGGGGTTTTACAACAACACACCATGAGTTAAAAGTGTCGAATAGTGATATGTCTCGACAGCAATTATAGAACAAAGTTACATACTAAAGCATTCAAAGTTTCGTATTTTAAACGTAAAAATTAGATAATCTATTTCTTAATTCTTGAAAAGATGCTTCATTTTCCTTGCAAAGACAAAAGATAAGTACAAAGTAATGCAGGATTCCTTTTATCTTTGCTTTTAGTAGTGGCACTTTTTTGTCTTTATCACGCTAGATTAATCCATAGTAAAAAATAAACAGTTGACTAACATTATGCAATTTTCATTTAAGAAATTCTTGCCTCATCTTTTTGCCATCCTTACATTTATGGTATTGGCAGGTATTTATGCAGCTCCTGCTTTTCAAGGTAAAAAGCTTTCACAACATGACGTAACAATGGCTGTTGCCTCAGCTCATGAAGTGAATGAATTCAAACAGGCAACAGGCATTGACCCTTGGTGGACAGATTCGATGTTTGGTGGAATGCCTTCATTTATGATTGCAGGGAGTTATCCTAATAATTATGTAGGTCAAATCGGGGTAGTGTTGAATAAAGTATTGCCAGCTCCTGCCAATTTGTTATTACTCGAAATGCTAGGGATGTATCTGTTGTTGCTTGTATTGGGAGCACGAGTATGGGCATCGGTATTAGGTGCAATTGCTTATGCATTTTGTTCCTACAACATGTTGATTATTCCTGCGGGGCACGTTTCTAAAGTCATTGCGTTGGCGTATGCTCCTGCATTAGCGGCAGGTATTGTGCTGTGTTTCAGAGGGAAGTATTTAGTGGGAGCCGCTCTTACAGCCTTGTTCATGGGCTTAGAATTGTATGCAAACCACCTGCAAATTACTTACTATTTTGTGTTGCTGATGGCAGGGTATGCTCTTGTAGAAAGCATCCAACTAATTCGTGCAGGAAAAGTAAAACAATTAGTAATTGCTCTGGCTGTGATTGGTGGAGCTTCTTTGATTGGAGCTGGTAACCATACGATGCGTCTTTGGAATAACTATGTATATTCAAAAGAAACCATTCGTGGGAAGTCTGAATTGACTTCTTCAAATAAACAATCAAAAGGTGGTTTAGATCGTGACTATGCTTTTGGTTGGAGCTATGGAGTGGCTGAATCGGGAACGCTATTGATTCCGAATTTCCATGGAGGAGCTTCGGGGGCAAACCTTGGAGGAGCAAAGTCAGAAACGTATAAAACAATGACGAACAACGGTGTACCAGAAGAGAGTGCACTACAGTTTACAGAGCGTGGCCCTGCTTATTGGGGGGAACAACCTGGTACTGGTGGCCCTGCTTATGCTGGGGCTATTATCTGTTTCTTGTTCGTTTTGGGTGCTTTTATTGTAAGAGGAGGTATGAAGTGGTGGTTGCTTTCAACGGCAGTTTTGTTTACTATGTTATCGTGGGGCAAAAACTTTGAAACATTAAACTTCTTGATGTTTGATTACTTCCCGATGTACAATAAATTTAGAGCAATCACGATGATTTTGTCGCTGGTTCAATTTGCAATGGTTGTCTTAGCGATATTGGCCTTGAAACAACTTGCTGATGAAAAACCAAGTTTTGAAAGTCTTAAAAAACCGTTGATTTATAGTCTCGCTCTTACAGCAGGGGTATCTCTTATTTTTGCCTTGTTACCAAGTCTATTCTTTAGCTTTAAAACAGTGGCAGAGGCTCAAAGTGGTATGCAATTGACAGGGAATCAAGGAGTAGATAGTCAGATTTTTAGCAGTATTGTTGCTGACCGTCAATCTATGTTACGTTCGGATGCTTTCCGCTCTCTTTTATTTATTTTATTAGCTGCGGGTTTACTTTGGGCTTTTGTGACAAATAAAATTAAAGAAATCGTTTTTTATCCAATATTGATTTTACTAGTCGTAATCGATTTGTTTAGTGTCGATAAGCGTTATTTCAATAATACTGCTTTCATTACAGCGACTGAAATGGAGGAGACATTTACCCCAACGCCTGCTGATACGCAAATTTTACAAGACAAAGGACATTATCGTGTATTTGATGGAGTTGCTGGTTCTGGTTTTAGTAACGATGCTCGTGCTTCTTATTTCCATAATTCTATTGGAGGGTATCATGGAGCAAAACTACGTCGCTACCAAGAAATCATTGAGCAACAAATTGCGAAGAACAATATGGCAGTGTTGAACATGTTGAACACTAAATATTTTATTACGCCAAATCAACAAACACAAGCCCCAATAGTACAAACGAATCCAGATGCTTGTGGTAATGCTTGGTTTGTGAACGAATATAAAATGGTCGCAGATGCCAACGAAGAAATGAAATCGTTGGACAAATTTA
Source organism: Flectobacillus sp. (assembly GCA_023255485.1). Classification (GTDB taxonomy): domain Bacteria; phylum Bacteroidota; class Bacteroidia; order Cytophagales; family Spirosomataceae; genus JALRIJ01. Next base: position 7,684 of record JALRIJ010000070.1, on the reverse strand, counting down.
ATCCTAAACAAATAGCATTTATTGATAAACGTTTTGCCACAGAAGTAGGCAACATTTCAATTAAAGCGGATAGTACCAATAAAATTGAATTGACCGATTATAAACCTAATCAGGTGACGTATCAATCAGATGCCAAAACAGAACAATTGGCTGTTTTCTCAGAAATATTCTACCGTGGAAATGAAGATTGGAAGGCCTATGTGGATGGACAATACAAGCCTCATTTCCGTGTGGATTACATTTTGAGAGGAATGGTAGTTCCAGCAGGAAAACATACCATTGTTTTTAAATTTGAACCAGAGTCGGTACGAGTAGGTAATAAAATTGACCTAGTTGCCTCTTTGATGTTGGTTGCATTACTAGGTTTAGCCTTATTTGCCGAGGTTAAAAAGAAAAAATAGAAAGAGAGAACTTAGGTACGAGCTAACAGGTATGAGGTAACCAATCACTACCTCATACCTGTTATTTCATACCTGTTACCTGTCTAAACGTCCTTCCCCAGTATGTTGAAATGCTATTGGGTTTAAACTAAAAAAATATGTTGAAATCAATGACAGGCTTTGGTAAAGCCATTATCGAAGCTCCTACGGTGACCGTTACAGTAGAGGTTAAAACGCTTAACTCGAAGTTCACGGACATCTATTGTCGTATTCCTAAAAGCCTATCATCTAAGGAGATAGAGATTAGAAATAATCTTACACAGCAATTAGAACGTGGAAAGATGGAGTTGAATATGCAAGTTCAATATACAGATCCTTCTGCTGCAGGGACTTCTGTAAACCGTCCCTTGGTAGGTGCTTATATCAAAGATTTAGCAGATACAGCGAGTCAATATGGCACGGTAGATACGGCTGAATTATTGAAAATTGCCTTAACGATGCCTAATGCGTTTAACACAGATAGCGTATCGGAGGAGCAAAGTGCCAATGAATGGAAAACCGTATTGTTTGCTGTTCAGAAAGCCATTAATGAGTGTAACCAGTTCCGTGTTCGAGAAGGAGAAATTGTTAAAGCAAAGTTCTCTGAATATATCGGCAATATTGCCACAGCATTAACAGAGGTAGAAGAGCATGATAAAACTCGTATCCCATCAGTAAGAGAGCGTTTGCGTAAAGCTGTCACGGATATTTTGCAAGACGATGAGTTTGATAAAAACCGCTTTGAACAAGAGTTGGTTTACTATATCGAAAAATATGATATTTCGGAAGAAAAAGTACGTTTACGTACACACTTAAATTATTTCTTGGAAGTATTAGAAGAAGGTAATGGAAAGAAATTAAACTTCTTAGCTCAAGAGATTGGTAGAGAAATCAATACGATTGGTTCTAAAGCCAATGATGTTGTTATCCAACGTTTGGTGGTGAACATGAAAGATGAACTAGAGAAAATCAAAGAACAAACGTCTAACGTCTTGTAAAAAGACGTAGTTTGTTAGGAAGAATTACGAAAAGCCTGCATTTTTATGTAGGCTTTTACTGTTATAAAAAACGTATGGAAGAATTAAGAGTTTCGCTGATTCAAACAGCACTTTATTGGGAAAATCCTGATGCCAATAGGGCTAATTTAGAAGAAAAGATAGCAGAACTACCTGCTACAGATGTTATTGTATTACCTGAAATGTTCACTACAGGCTTTTCGATGGATGGTAAGTCGTTGGCAGAACCCATGAACTTTACGACCTTCAAATGGATGAAACAGCAGGCTCAGCAAACAGGAGCTGTTGTGACGGGAAGTTATATCGTAAAAGAAAATGAGCAGTGTTTTAATCGCCTTATTTGGATGCAACCCAATGGCGAATTTGCTTCTTATGACAAACGACACCTGTTTAGGATGGGAAATGAACACCAATTTTATGCTCAAGGAAAGCAAAAGTTAGTGGTGTCATGGAAAGGTTGGAATATCTGTCCACTCATTTGCTATGACCTCCGTTTTCCAGTGTGGAGTAGAAATGTCAATCAAGAGTACGACTTATTGCTTTATGTGGCCAATTGGCCTGCTCCTCGTGCAGAAGTTTGGAATACCCTCTTGAAGGCTCGTGCTCTCGAAAACCAAAGTTATGTGGTAGGTGTCAATCGAGTAGGAGAGGATGGCGAAGGACTGTTGTACTCAGGAGATTCAGCTATGATTGATTTTAAAGGGCAAACCTTATTTCATCATAAAAATGAAGAAATAACGCACACGGAAAGCTTTTCTCGTCAGGCCTTATTCGATTTCAGAACGAAATTTCCTGCTTATTTGGATGCTGATTCCTTTGAAATTAGGGATTAGAAAGGATGCTTTATACGAAAAATAGGCTTCAGGGAGAATTAAATACGTATTTTCATCGTTAGAAAATAGAATTAGGACGCATAAATTTAGCTTGACTTTTACCGATTAGGCTAAATTGTGTATTTTTATCCTTGTTAAACCTAGTGTATTCATGTCGCCCTTGTTGTTCTGACTATGCTGTATTTGTTAGCACCCATTAAAATATGACTATTTCATCGACAAAAATAAGTAAAGTAATACTCAAATTTACAGGAATCACCTTTGCAAGCACTGTCTTTTTACTTTGGTTATTACCCTATTTATTCCCTCAAACCGTTGCAAATAAGGTGACGGAATGGATTAATGGAAAAATCAATGGAAAACTTCAATTCTCAGAGGTGAGCCTTTCTTTTTTTCAACATTTTCCTTCTTTAACACTTACGCTACACGATGTTTCCTTAAAAGGGGCAGCTCCCTTTCAGCAAGAAAATCTGTTAGCAGCAAAGGAACTTTCTTTCGGGATAGACTTAGCTGCTGTGCTTAAACAAGAAGTCTTTATCGATAAATTGTACTTAAACAAAGGCGAAATAAACATCCAAGTAGATAGTTTAGGGAAAGCTAATTATGCGATTTATCAAGCTGAACCCACGGCACAAGCAGATGCGAACCAACCAAGTACGGCAAAACTAAGATTAGAAAATATTCAAATTAATGATTGTGAGGTGGTCTATAACGATTGCTCTTTACCGATGTTAGTAAAAGCTCATGGGTTTAATTATTCGGGAAAAGGCGATTTGAGTAAAGCCATTTTTGACCTACATACCCATACAACAATCGACTCCCTCGACTTTTATTACGCTAATCAACCCTATGTATTACGTAAAAAAGTAAATGCAGACCTTATTACCAGTGTTAATACAAATACGCTTGCTTTTATTTTTCAAAAAAATGACCTGAAAATCAATCAATTACCCATTGACTTGACAGGGAAATTTGAGTTTCTGAAAAATGGCTATGATATGAATTTTAAGCTTCGAGCAGAAGAGACGGATTTGTATAATATCATTACGGCATTGCCCCCTGAATATTTGAAATGGTTGAATAAGACAGAAGTAAAAGGAAAGGGGAGTTTAGAGCTAACTTTGGCAGGGCAATACATCGCTGCAACCAATACAAGCCCCGATTTGGCATTTAAGATGAATATCCATGACGGATTTGTAGCTTATAAGCAGACCAATTTCCCGATGGAAAATTTATTGCTAAAATTAGAAGCGAACCTAAAAGGACTTGACCCCGAAAAGGTGAAAGTTCGTATTGATACAATTCATTTTACCTTAGATAAAGGCTTTTTTAATGCAAAACTCCTAACCGAAGGATTGACTCGGCCTCATATTTTTGCTAAAATCGCTACGCAATTAGACCTCGAAAAAGCAACGAATGCTCTTTGTGAATTACCTTTTACCGCTAAAGGGTTATTCGAGTTAAATGCCTTTGCAGAAGGTACTTATAAGAAAGAAGTACGCCCTTCTGCTAAAGGGAAAAATAAATACGATACACTTATTACCAGTATTCCAGTATTTAATTTGCAGTCGAGTATTCAACAGGGCTATTTTAAATATGCCTCTATGCCTGAAGGACTTCAGAATATTCGGGTAGAGGCACTTGCTAGTTGTCCTGACAATAATTTTACCCATAGTAATTTACAGTTGAACGACTTGAATTTTACGGTGTTGAATAATTTTGTAAAAGGCTACTTGCGTGTAAAGGGGGGAGAAGGCTTTCCGATGGATGCTAGAATTCAATCGTTGTTCAACTTAGACGATATCGAAAAAGTATATCCTTTAGAGGGAACAAAACTGATAGGGAAACTTGCTATTGATGTGAAAACAAAGGGGAAATACTTGCCTAAACGTCGTTTATTTCCATTAACAGTGGCAAGTCTGAATCTTCGTAATGGGACATTAAAGACCAAGTATTCCCCAGAACCTCTCCAAAAAATACAAATTAGTGCAGATATTCTCAATAAAGGGATTAATCTGAAGCAATTGAAGGTGAACATTAAGCCTATTTCTTTTGAATTGGCAGGACAACCTTTTATGCTAAAGGCTAATTTGCAAAATTTTGATAACTTGCAATATCACCTAGTTTCGAGGGGGGCTATTGATGTGGGAAAACTCTATCAGGTTTTTGGAATGAAAGACTATGATGTAAAAGGAGTGATTCAAACCAATGTATCCTTGCGAGGAACACAAAAAGATGCGTTGGCAGGGCAGTATGAAAAATTGAAAAATGTGGGGAGTATTAAAGTCTCTAATTTACAGGTAAGTACCTTACTCTTTCCTAAGCCTTTTTTAATTCATGCTGGTGTGTTTTCTTTCAATCAAGATAAGCTACGTTTTGATGTATTTAAGGGGCAATATGGTAAGTCTGATATTGAACTCAATGGAAATTTAGACAATATCATCAATTATGCCACGAAACCCAATGCTTCCTTAACAGGCAATTTTGATTTAAAAAGTAAGCACCTCATCGTGGACGAACTAATGGCCTATTCGGGAACTCCTCAGGCAAGTAAAGGCAGTGCAGGCGTGGTGGTGATTCCCAAAAATCTCAATGTTCAATTACGAGGTCAAGCAGAAAAAGTTAATTATGACGGCTTATTACTGAATAATTTTATGGGAGATGTCTGTATTCAAAACGGAGTGGTACGAATGGAAGGCACAGGTTTTGAAATTATTAATGCTCCCGTAACGATGGAAGCAAGCTATAAGAACCTGAGTGCCAAGAAAGCAACGTTTGATTACCATGTTTCGGCAAAAGAATTTGATATTAAACGAGCTTATAATGAGATTCCTCTATTCCGAAAAATGGCGACTGCCGCAGCGGGTGTCGAAGGAAAAGTGGGCTTAGATTACCAATTGTCGGGTAAATTGAATGCTAATATGGATCCTATTTTCCCATCCTTGAAAGGTGAAGGTGTCTTGACTATCGACCAAGTGAAAATGAAGGGTTTTAAACTATTGAATGCCGTAGCGAAAGCAACTGGCAAAGAGGATGTTGCCCAAGATGCGGATGTGTCAAAAGTGAAAATTAAAACAAGTATTGCTAACAATATCATCAAGATTGACCGTACTAAAGTAAAAATGGCAGGCTTCCGTTTTCGTTTTGAAGGACAGACGAGTTTTGATAATCAGCTAAATTTAAACTTCCGTTTGGGGCTTCCTCCACTAGGTATTATCGGTATTCCGATGAACATTACAGGAACATCTGACAAGCCTAAAATAAAACTAGGTAAATCCAAAGAGGGCTTAGCAGAAACCACTGATAGTACTGATGTTGACTAGGATGTCGTTTAGAGGATTGCGAATAAGTAGTTTCAAGTAGCGTATTCTCTTTGGCGGGTGAATTTATTCACTGTTTGTAAAAGAAAAAGGGCTTCTCCCGAAGCCCTCCTTTTATATATTCTGAATTAGTATTTCTTGCTTAACTTTCATTTGCCATCGATAAATTTAGTAGCATCGCTTTGGCATCATTTGGCTTGATTTGAGTTTTTTCTTTAAAACGTTTAAGTTGAACTTTTAATGCTTCGATGGCAATATCCATTGCTTCTTCAAATGTGGATGCCATCTCTCTTACAAAAAGGGTTGCCCCGGGTAATTTAATCTTCACTTCGAGCATTTTAGACCTAATCTTTGTACTTTCTCCTTTGTCTAATTTGAGGAAAACCTCACCACCAGTAATTCGGTCAAAAAATGTATCCAATTTATTTAATTTTGACTGGATAAACTCCAACAGCTTCTTGTCTGCGTCGAAGTGAACTGAATGCACCTGTAATTTCATACGCACTCTTTGTTTAAGGTTAAAAAGATTTAACGAAGTCTTTCTGAATGGATTGGCCATAAGCAGAAATTGGATGCCCAAATTTAGAGAACAAGTAAAAGAACGATGCAATTTTTCTTTTGCCAAGAAGTTCTTGTTCTCTAAATTTTATATGCATTACTCATCTCATCTCTTTCGATGATTGGAGCTTTTATGGGCGACTTTCTATATTAAATTTAGGTGAAATTTTTGTTAATTCCAAATGAAAAATGAAGATTCTTTGAAAAATTAAATTAATGGTTTCTCTCTATATAGCGACTGAAAAAATAATAGAAAAGTACAAATTAACGTCTATCCCATTTCGGTTATCAGGCTATTTAGCCTTTTAAAAAGGGATTAAACTACCCATATCCATAGATTTACTTAGAGCGTTCCGCCTTTGTCGAGTCTGATGAATTGTCATTTTCTTCAAATAACAAAGGCTTCTTCCACTCAACTCGTAAGACTTTTGATTTGATTCCATGGGTAGCAAAAAAACGAAGCCAATATAACTGCTGATTGGATAAATTATCGGTAGGTGATTTTACTTCTACGAAACAATAGTCACCGTCGTCCCAAACCAATAAGTCAGGGAAACCACGGAGGTTTTCTCGCAAGTCTCGGGCAATTTCAAGAAGGACTTTACTTAGTTGTTCTGCTGATACTTTTTCTACCAAAGTAATCAATAGTGGAAAGAGTCCCCCATACCATTCTACTAATGGATTGGTGAGTCCATATTTTGCAAAGAAGGTATCATACAAATACGCTCGAATTGCTTCTTCGTCTTCCAAAAGCAGTAAGCGTTCTTCCATTTTGGCTTTTCGCTTTTCAAAGAAGATAGGTTTGTACAAATCAGAGGGCGAGCGTTGAAGTGGGTGGTGCATTGCCATGGATTCTGTATCAAAAATAATATCCCAAAACAGCAAGCCAAACAAGCTACGCCAAAGGTGATTTTCGGTAAAAGTTGCCTTCTGATGTCGTTCTTCGTAGTAATGAATAACCCCTAATTCTACCTGTCGTTTCCAGTCAAGTTCAAGGCTGATGCTTTCGGCATTGTGTAGTTCCTGTGTAACGCTTTTTTTGACACGCTTTTTCTGTAATTGAGCATCTAATTTATTAAAAAAGTCAATCGCAAAAAACTGTTCATCTGCATTCTGAGGTTCTGCTAACATCTGTTCACACAAGGCTTTTGCTTCTTCCAAATTTTTAGTTTTGTGCAAAATACGTACTTGTCGTTCCCGAGAAGGGTGTTCACTTGTTAGCCTAAAGATGGTTAAGGCTTCATCAAAAGCCTTTTGTTTTTCGAGATACATACCTACTTTCAACGCAAATCGTTCAAAAGTGGGTACGGCAATATCGGCTAAGCTTTTTTGATGCTGGTCTGCCCAATCCATAAACCAATGATAAATTTCATCTGCTTCTATTTTAGCAGATTGCATCAAATAAAAATCTTCTCGAGCCAATGAGACCTTTAGTTTATCTTCGGCTTCCTGACGAGTTTCAAAATGAGGAACAAGGTTTTCTTCATCAAAATGCTGATAGGTTTGAAAACCCAAATCACGCACGACAAACTCTGTCA
>JALRIJ010000703.1:243-500 GCA_023255485.1 Flectobacillus sp. | reverse complement strand
CGTCCTTTTTTCTCTCGTAGAATTGGACTCGGAACTCCCATTCAGTACGGGGCAAGATTAAGTGGCAAGCTCGATAACAACTGGCGAATTGGGGTGTTAAACATGCAAACAAGTGCCAATACAGACACCGCAGTAGGCTTGCCAACTTACAATTATTCGGTGTTTGCCCTACAACGAAAAGTCTTTTCTCGTTCGAGTGTCAGCATGATGTATGTCGATAAAGAAGGAATTGGTTTTGGGGCAATGAACGAGCAAAA
>JALRIJ010000703.1:0-233 GCA_023255485.1 Flectobacillus sp. | reverse complement strand
TATAACCGCAATTTGGTCTTCCAATATAATTTAGCGTCGAATAGCAATAAATGGTCAGGAAAAGTAACAATGATGAAATCGTTTACCCCCAATTTGACGGGCGACGATTGGACTCGTTTCATGGAGTTAGGCTATTTAACGAAACACGTAGAGTTTTATGTAGGTTATTCTAGGGTAGGAGAAAATTATCGTTCCGAAGTGGGCTTTGTTCCTCGTCGTGGTTACACCTATTT
>JALRIJ010000702.1 GCA_023255485.1 Flectobacillus sp. | reverse complement strand
CACATTTTTAGCCCGTACCCGTCATGCTCGCGGCGGAGTGAATCCGCAAAAGCCTGACGAGCGAATACAGATCCCAGAAGTAAAAGTAGCGAAGTTCAAAACCGGCAAAACATTGAAAGACTCATTGAAGGGAAAAATATAAAAATAAACAAAATAAAAGTAAGAAAATTTTAAGTTTTTCTAATTTGGAAGCTAATTTTCTCCATAAGAAATAAATTAAAGCATTAAATAATTCATAATGAGCAATAAATTTAAATATTGATAATTTATTTTTTATTAAAAATACACACTTTATTCAAAACTCTATTTCTGGGTGGTTTGAGAGCGAATGTCGGTTGTAAAGTTGAGTTTAAAACTTTATTTTCTTTTAACCATTTGAAAGTTAAAATTCAAATCGGGCTTAAAAGAATTTATCCCCGATGTCTTTTTTACCGCTGCTGCATTTCTCGCATTTGATAACATAATAACTTTCCTATGCATATTTTTGAAGCTTGTAGGTAA
>JALRIJ010000701.1 GCA_023255485.1 Flectobacillus sp. | reverse complement strand
CCTTGATGGATGGGAATTAGAGTGGTGTGGTGGTCAATATGAGTTCTATGATGCAAAAGGAAAAACTCCAAAAGGAATGGAGTGCGTTATAGAGATGAAGTTCAGAAAGAAATACTACGAGACCAAGATGCTTGAGAAAGCAAAATATGAGAGACTTATGGCACTACCAGAGGATGTGTTGAAGTTCTACTTTGTGAATGACCCTAAAGGAAACTATTTGTTTTGGCTGAACGAAATTAAGATGCCTGAAACGGATGAGTTATACTGCCCAGATACTACGATATGGACTAAGAAACGAATCGACAAAGAAGTCTATCTTTTACAAGAATCACAAGCCACAATTATAAACTTAAATCAATGAGAGGTAACGCACTACACTACGAAGCTACGGGAGAGTATGACTTGATTGACATAATCTCAGACTACAAACTTAATTTTTCCCGCGGGAATGTATTAAAGTACATTGTCAGGGCTGGAAAAAAAGATGATGAACTACAAGAC
>JALRIJ010000700.1 GCA_023255485.1 Flectobacillus sp. | reverse complement strand
GCCAAGACCCACTCAGCACCACTGCAGCACAAACACGCTCTTCCCCTCCACCAGCAAACAAGGGAGAGACAACAACACCACACAAACAACAAACAACAAACAGCGGGACTCTACAACGCCGGCAACAGTCTACTATGCCAAGACCCTACACGCACACAAGACCAGATCGGGCGCCTCGCTTCTTCCTCTTCTTCTTCTTCTTCTTCTTGATGTTATTCTTCTGGCTACCCTGCTTGTTGCTGTCATTGTCGTGCTTGTGATATTGGGGCGTTTCTTCGTCTGTGTGTTCGTCGTCGCCGCCTGCGCGTCCCTCCGGCACCTGAGGCAACATGGGCGGATGCCAGAGCAGCTGTGCCTCGCATACTTATACTTCCGGACACCAGACACATCAACACACGCGCCGCACATATCATGTACAAGCAAACAGCATGCGAGAAAAATAAAGAGCCACCCACCGGTAGCAACAAGAAAGAGAAGAAACAGGCAGGTGAGCGAGTGCGTG
>JALRIJ010000006.1 GCA_023255485.1 Flectobacillus sp. | reverse complement strand
ATCTATGATTTTTGTGACACGTGATTTATTTGTCATAAATCACGTGTCTGCTTACTTTTAGAAACCTAATTGTAAGCCCATCATAATCGTACGTGGGTTTGGATATGAACCATAGTCAAATCCACGAGCGATGTTTGCATCTCCTGGCATAAAGTCTGGGTCATAGCCTCTATACTTGGTAATCATAAAGATATTCTGTCCCGATACGTACGCTCTGATTCTTGTAGCACCCACTTTTTTCGCAATGTTTTCTGGAACAGTATAGCCTAATTGGGCATTTTGTAAACGCATATAAGCACCTGATTCTACAAAACGATCTGAATCACGACCATTGGCATTTGGGTCACCAATAACGGGACGAGGAACGTTGGTATTAGTATTATTTGGAGTCCAGAAATTTAATTCATCTACGTGGTGGTTTCCATATTGTCCACCCATCAAGTCACGATATACGCCGTTGAACACTTTGTTACCCATGTGTCCTTGTGCAAATAAAGAGAAATCAAAGTTTTTGTAAGACGCATTGAAGTTTAGACCATAGTAGAATGTTGGGATTGAATTGCCTAATGAAACTCTATCGTCAGCACTGATTGTTCCGTCTCCGTTTACGTCTTTAAATTTAACATCTCCAGGAGCCGCATTTGTTTGCGTAGCATGGTTCTTAATTTCGTCAGCATTTTGGAAAAGTCCTTCAGTCACATAACCATAAATTTCACCCAATGCTCCACCAACTTTAGTGATACTAGCCGCACCATAAATAGGAGTATTATTAGCTAACTCAAGTACGGTGTTCTTTAATGTCTGAGCATTTGCAGAAATTTCGTATTTGAAGTCGCCTTCTTTCTTGCGGTATGACGCTGTAACTTCAATCCCTTTGTTATTGATTGAACCAAAGTTGGTAAGAATATCACCATTTGTTAATCCTAAAGATGGAGATATTGGAATTCTTACCAATACGTTACGGCTTGTGTTGTCATAATATTCTACGGTCAAACCAATTCTGTCATTCAAAAGACCGATATCCGTACCAATGTTGATTGATTCACGACGCTCCCATCTCAAGTTTTGGTCTGCTAAACGCTGTGTGGTTGTTGCACCATTAGCAAGGGCATTATTAAATACGACGTTTACGTTAGAATTGATATAGCTATACACTTGATACGGAGAACCAATGATAGCTTGGTTTCCTAATTCACCATATCCTGCACGTAACTTCAAACGGTTGATTACAGTTGGTAACTGAATATCTTTTTCTACATTCCATGCACCAGCTACCGAGTAGAAATTATCCCAACGATTTTCCGGAATAAAGAACGACGAACCATCACGACGAGCATTGAAAGTAATCAAATACTTATCAGCATAGCTGTAGTTGATACGACCAAGAGTTGAAAGTAGTGTGTTCGCATCTTGTCCTTGAGCAATACCTTTTCCACCAGTTGTTTCAATCGAAGAACTCAATACTTTGAAATATGGTTTAGTTAAGCCGAGAGCAGAAGCAAACATATTATTTCCTTGATATTTTTGAACGGTATAACCACCCAAAACATCAATTTTGTGCTTACCAAATTCTTTAGAGAAATTAAGGGTATTTTCTGCCAACATGGTACTAGCGGATCCTCTTTCATTCGATAAGAAAGCCTGTTGTGTCAAGTAATAGAAACCTAAATCGTAGTCTGGTTCAAAAAAGAAGTTAAACCAGTCTGTACGGTCATAACTCAAGCTTAACTTATACTTTAAATCTTTTGTGATGGCAAATTCACCCCAAGCATTTCCTAGTAAACGATTACGCTCTGAAGTACTTTCTAACAACGAGTTCATACCTACTACGTTCAAGGTAATTGCACGGTGAATATTTTTGTCTGCACCCCCAAAACCTCCATTACGAGTAGCATCATAAACTGGCATGGTTGGAATTGCCGTTAATAAACTAGCTACACCACCACCAAAAACCGCATGTTCACGAGTATTTGCATTGTTCACTTTTAATGAGTGCGTAAATGCCGTTTTGATACCATAGGTGAAAATACCTCTTTTACCTGTCATGTTTCCATTCAAGGTATAACGTGTATAATTCTGAGGGCCAGTATAAGTACTGCTCTGATCAAAATAACCTAAACCAACACTTCCTCTGAAAGCATCTGTACCACCAGAAAGACTTACGTTATGGTCTTGAATATATCCTGTTTTGAAGCCAACTTTTTGCCAATCCGTATCAATATTGTTGATAAAAAGTGGACTTTTGGGATCGTTGGCAGGAGCGATTCCTTTTGCAACGGTATTTAAGTCGTTCAATTCAGCTGCTGTCGTAATTTTTTGATAGCCAACACGGTTGGTTACAGGGATTGTTCTTGCAATTTCAGAAACTCCAAAGTATCCATTGTAATCAACCTTCAATGGGCCATTTTTCCCTTTTTTAGTGGTAATGATTACCACACCGTTTGCTGCACGAGAACCATAAATCGCACCTGACGAAGCATCTTTTAGTACCTGAATACTTTCGATGTCACCTGGAGCAAAATCAAAAGGAGCATCCACAGGCACACCGTCAATTACAAATAAAGGGTCACTTTTTTGTAATGAACCCGTACCTCGGATACGAATTGCTACGTAACCTCCTGGCTCTCCAGAACCCGTAACTGTTACCCCAGCAACTTGACCTTGCAACATTTTTGCTACGTCATAACTTGCTGTTTTTTTCGCATTATCTACTTTAACAACCCCAACAGATCCTGTTAAGTCTTTTACTTTTTGCGTACCATAACCCACTACAACTACCTCATCTAACGAAGAGATGTTTGAGGTAAGAGCTATGTTTAAAAGATTACGTCCGTTTACCTTAACTTCTTGTTTTAAGTAACCTACCGAAGAAACCTCTAAGATAGCGTTTGTCTCTTCAACTTCTAATTTAAAGTCTCCATTTGCATCAGCAACTGTTCCTTTATTTGTGCCTTTAATGCGGATAGAAGCTCCAACTAAAGGAGAGCTATCATCTGCACTTACTATTTTTCCTGTTACTCGAATTGGGTTGGCCGAACTTGCTGTCGGTGTGTCTAAAGTAAGTACATGAATACTTCCACGAACTTGTTTGAATTGTAAGTGAGCTTCTTTTTCTAAGAAAGAAAGTACATCACTTAATTTTTTGTTTTCAATCGTTAAACTCACTCGAAGATTCTCATTAACGAAGGCATCATTATACGAAAAATGGAAGGATGTCTTTTTCTCGATTTCTTTAAATACCTGTACAATCGTGGCATTTTGTACACGCATACTCAAGTGCGTACTTTCGATGTTAGCTGCTTGAGCTTGGAAAATACTGAAAATGTTTAACTGTAAAACACTCAAAAGGAGCATTAACATAGTTGCTAATCGTTTTTTTGAAGTGAAATGCGACGTGGGTCGAAGGATTTTCATAAATTTGACTTGATTTTAGTTAATACATAGAAACGCTGAAATCAACCGCTCTTGCTATCGTCTCGGACGCCAATCTTTCCGATAGCTGGGCGGGCACTAGGGGTCGATATGCTTTATAGCTATCGACTCTTTTATTTTGAGAGAAGATTAAGATATATTTTTTGTCATAGCGTAATTTTTGAAATTGTTTAAGTATGTTTTTGGATGGTACTATTAGTTAAAAATGGTAATTTTTTTGTCTTCTATGCGGTAATGAAAATTAGATGTATAAGCGAGTCCTGCCATGATGTTTTCGACAGTTTCATCTATAAATTCTCCATTGTACTTACCCGTAAGAAGGGTATTGGATTCGATGCTTATTTGTACATGATAGACTGTTTCTAATTTTTCGAATACCTCTTCTAAAGGTACGTCCTCAAAATAAAGTACTTTCTCTTTCCACTGCACTTCTTCTTGTGGGCTGAACGCTACCGTTTCTATTTGCTTTTGGGTCGTTCGCCAAATGGCCATTTTATTTGGCGTAAGTATTTGTTCATCCTGCTTGTTTTGGGCAGTCACTCTTACTTTTCCTGTTACAACAGCTACCTTGGTTTCTTTGCCATTTTCTCGAATGTTGAAAGACGTACCCAATACTTGTGTTTGAATATTTTTTGTTTTTACTACAAATGGTTGATGTGGATTCTTGACAACATTAAAAAAAGCTTCTCCTTTTAGCTGTACAATCCGTTTGTCTTTTCTGAAATGTTTAGGGTAGGTAAGCGAGCTAAGGGCGTTGAGCGTCACTCGTGAACCATCGGGTAATACAATTAATTTATGCTGTCCTTTAGTTGTGGAAATGGACGTATAATTACTGACGAATGCTTTGGGTTGCTCTTGTTTATTTTTTAAGAATAAATAAGAAGCCGCTAATGAACCAATTAAGGCAACAGAGGCGGCTATTTTTCCGATTTTAGTAGAAAAAAAACGAATCGTTCCTTTGGGCTTTGCTTGCTTATGTTGCTCTTCAAAAGCTTTTATATGTTGATACATCTCATCAAGTTCTGTTTGGCTGAGACTGTACTTATATTTATAGTCTAATGATGCGATGGTAGAACGTGCAGTTTCAAACTCATGCACTAGCTCTGGATGTTGCGAAATCCATGTTTCCCAATACGCAGTTGTTGTCGCATCGGGTGATTTTACCCACTGGACAAAATATGGATTAGCTAAAAAATCCTCGATTTTATTGAATTCTTGTTGCATAGCGTTTCTGTTCAATTATAGAAAGACAGTTTGTGGACAAATGCCCATAGTGATTGAAGAAAAATTTTACTTTTTTTTGAAAAAAAATAATTAAACCATGTGATGGATCTGATTATCTCCTAAAAATATCCATTAGAAAGGAAAGAATATAATTATGTTACTTTGAGGGTTTTTCTAGTAAAAATACTATTCAGTAATTTTTTATATTTTTTTTTGTACTTTTTGTGGTAAATATAAATTCAAGTTGTACTTTTGAGGAGGGATTTGCCATCCCCGTTTTTTTTAACGTAAAATGTGTAACTTTGACACATATTTAATAAAAATGCTTATTTGAATCAGTCTCACAAAAAAGATGATGTAATATGCAAGCGACTTCAGAACAACAAATATGGGAGGAATTTAAGGCAGGAAGCGATGAAGCACTGAGCTATATCTACCAGACTTATACCAATAAGTTGTATAATTATGGCAGACAGTTTTCGCCTAATCCTGATTTAGTACGTGACGCAATTCAGGATCTCTTCTGTGAAATTATTCAATCAAGAGAGCGATTGGGTACAACGACTTCGATTAAATTTTACCTCTTTGCTAGTTTGAAGCATAAATTGGCTCGCCACTTACAAAAGGAAGGAAAGCTAATTTATACGGATATTCACAAAGAGGAGGGAGGATTTGAAATTGACTTAGCGGATGAACTGGATTTGTTTGACAAGATATTTCCTTCGGATGTTAATAAGTCGATTGTAGAGGCCTGTGAGAAATTGCCCCAAAAACAGCGAGAAGCCATTGCAATGTACTTTTTTGAAGAAATGAGTTACGATGAAATTGCTAAACTGATGGCGATGACTAAAGTCAAATCGGCTAGAGCATTGGTCTATCGTGCCCTTGAATCTCTGGCAAATTCGCTGTCTTTTGCCGAACTCTACAGTATGGTTATCGTCTGGATGGCTTGGTAAGAGCATGATGGATAGAAAGGTATAATTCCTATATTTGTGTTTTTAAATTCATAATTAGCCATTTCTTGAAAGAAAATAAGGCTTAAAACACAAAACAATGTCAAGACAAAATATCCTAACGGGTTCGCCTTGGGAAGACAAAATGGGATATTGCCGTGCCGTAAGAATCGGAAATATCATTGAAGTATCAGGAACAGTAGCTATCGTAGATGGTGAAAAGGTAAAAGCGGATGATGCTTTTGCTCAAACAGAAAATATCATCGAGCGTATTGCCAAGGTATTGGAAGAAGCAGGTGCTAGTCTTAGTGATGTGGTAAGAACTCGTATTTTCACAACAGATATTACGCAGTTTGATGCTATTGCAAAAGCTCACGGAGCATTTTTTGGCGATATTAAACCAACAACAGGCATTTACGAAATAAGCAAACTGGTTTCTCCTGATTACTTAGTAGAAATCGAATTTACTGCTATTGCTCAGTAATTCGTACAATGGAAGCAATAATGATAAAAGCCTCACTGGTATTCAGCGAGGCTTTTTTGTTTGCTCTTTTCTTAGGAGTTATTAGTGAAACTTCAAAAAGACCTAAAAAGTTCAGGCTTTGAAAAATAATTGATTTATTTTTCATTTTATCTGCCTTTTTTTATCTTTATGTAAATTCATGGTAAATCTATGCCTAGCGTAGGCAATCCAATATTCAAAATTTAACATCCAACATCCAACATTTGCTCTCCTTTTCATGAAACAACAAACAATTTATGAAGTGGCTATTATTCCGATTGGTTCACTGAATACCGTTCGAGAAAAAGAAACAACGGTGACTTATTTTTCTAACTTGAGCAAATGTTTTGAGCAAGTAACAGGAGCACTGGCTCTCAATGGTTGGGAGTTCAAGATGAATTATACCGCTGTGTACCGAAGTATGAAGGAAAAGGGGAAATTTATAGAAGAATTTCGAGTGGCTAATAATAAGGTATTTCGATTGGTGATTATGGCTAGAACGATTAATCCTGCCTTAAATATGTTGGGTATAGAAGAAAAGCCTGCTTGAGGTGTGTAAAAAGTGTAGTGTTTAAAGTTTAAAGGATTTTGTACCAAATAATAAAATATATTCCTTCAACCCGAGCGACACTCACTCATAAACTTTAGACTTTTTACACATCCTCTTCATTAACCTATTATTCAAAAACGAGCCATTCGTTTTTGGCACGCATTACTTGTTCGATTACATCTCTAACAGCCCCTTTTCCTCCTTTTTGAGGTGAAACATAATTGGCGATAGCTAAAATTTCTTCACAAGCATCGGCTGGACAAGTTGCAAAAATGGCTTCTCGTTTCATTACTTCATAATCTGGAAGGTCGTCACCCATATATAAAATCGTACGTTCGTCGATTTCGCTACTAGCTAGCCAATCTTCATAAATTTGACGCTTACTTTTCCCTCCCGAACCCATAAAAACGTCATGGATTTTAAGATTTTGTAGCCGCTTGCGAACACCTTCGTGTTTACCACCCGTAATGACACATAAGCGATACCCTGCTTGGACTGCTCGCTCAATGGCATAGCCGTCTCGAATGTGAAAGGTGCGGTAGTGTTCTCCCGTTTCTAACACGTTTACTGACCCGTCGGTCATTACGCCATCAATGTCGAAAACAAAGGTGGTGATGTTGCTGAATCTTGTTGGTATGTTCATCTATAAAAGGGTGACTATCTAAAGAAATAAGATTATTCTGCTGTAATGGGATGATTTGCTTTTTTAAGAATCGCCTCCGTAAGAATCCGATAAATAAACTGCTCTTCGGGTTTATCTTTTAATTTAAGAAACTGATTGGCCAATATTTTTTTATCGTTACGCTTGGCAGGTCCTGTTTGTACGTCAAAAATTGACTCCGCATTCATGGCTTTGCGTAGGGTTTCTCGGATGAGGGGTTCTAATAAATGAAAATCTAGTTCGTGTTCTTTTAAATAACTTTGAGCAATTCCCCAGAGATGGTTCGTGAAGTTACAAGCGAATACAGCCGCAATGTGTAGCGATTTTCGCTCTTCAGAAGTAACAGCGTAAGTGATTTCTGAAATATCTTGAGCGAGTACAATAAGGATATTTTCAACCTCTTCGTCGTTGGTTTCTAAGCAAATAGGAATATCTGAGAACGCTAATTTTACACTTTTAGAAAAAGTCTGCAAAGGATAAAACACCCCTGTTTTGGGAGGCCTATTCATAAAAGCCTCGGTATATTCGTCCAAATCTGCTAAGGTCTTACTTCCAGAAGTATGCACTAAAATGGCATTTTTAGGAAGCTTTACCTTGCTCACTACTTCTTCCATCGCATCGTCAGAAACGCAAAGGAAGAATATTTCTGCTTTGGAATCGCTAAAATCTAAGTCATCTTTTGCTTTACAACGAAAGAGCTTATTGGCCAATAAGGTTGCATTCTCGAGGTTTTTGCTATAAACCTCAATAATAGGGTGGTTCTCGTTTTCGAGAGCTTGAGATAAGTGCCATGCTACGTTGCCAGCACCAATAAACGAAATCTTCACGTTTTTAGTGATTATGTTAATCAAACCTCAAATTTAAGGAGAAACTCTGTGGATTCATTTTTTAGGGGCTATAAGTATTAGAAAAATAGGACTTATTCGGAAAAGAGAATGTAGGAATGCTTTTTTTTTCGTAAGATTGTCTTTTCAAAAAAGGAGTAGGAGCTTTTTGAGAAAAGCCTAATCCATTAATTTTAAAATAAATGACATCACGAGCAAAAATTAAACAGGTTTTTGAGGAAATGGGGAAAGTCGTTATTGGACACGAACGCCTGACGAATCGCCTTCTCATTGGACTTTTTACGGGTGGTCATGTGTTGTTGGAAGGGGTACCTGGTTTAGCAAAGACTTTATCGATTAATACATTAGCAAAAATCCTTGATTTAGATTTTCATAGAATTCAATTTACGCCCGATTTATTACCTGCCGACTTAATTGGTACGATGATTTATAACCGTAAATTGGATGATTTTGAGGTGCGAAAAGGACCTATTTTTGCCAATATCATTCTTGCCGATGAGGTGAATAGAGCCCCTGCAAAAGTGCAGTCTGCTTTATTGGAAGCCATGCAAGAAAAGCAGGTGACGATTGGCGATGAAAGTTACCCTTTAGATAAACCCTTTTTGGTATTAGCGACCCAAAATCCCGTAGAGCAAGAAGGAACATTCCCGTTGCCAGAAGCTCAAGTCGATCGTTTTATGTTGAAGGTCTTCATGGGGTATCTCAATAAAGAACAAGAATTGGAAGTCATGCAAAAAATGTCGAACATGAACTTCAATTATGTTCCGCAACGAATCTTGAGTAAAGAGGATATTATGACGATTCGAGAAGAGGTGAACCAGATTACAATTTCTGAAACTTTAGAAAAGTATATTATTGAATTAATTTTTGCGACTAGGAAACCTGCCGATTATGGCTTACGGGAAGAAGCTCGTTATATTCAATTTGGAGCTTCGCCAAGAGCAAGTATTAACATGAATTTGGCTTCTAAAGTACTAGCTTATTTAGATGGTCGAGATTATGTCTTGCCAGAGGATATTAAAGAAATTGCTCCTGATGTCTTGAATCACCGTATTATGCTGAACTATGAAGCAGAAGCGGATGGAATTACCACGATGCAAGTCATTGATACCATTTTGCGAAGAGTCGCTATTGGACGTTAATAAAAATGGTCGCTTTCAGGAGAAAGCGACCATTTTTAGTTAAAAGTTAACTTTTTCATGAATAATATATTCTGGTCTATTTTTGATTTCTTCAAACATGTTTCCGATATATTCTCCAAGAACCCCAATGGTAAGGAGTTGAACTCCTCCAAAGAAAATTACGGCAATTACCATAGATGCCCACCCGTGAACAAGGGTATTGGGGCGAAATAATAAGCCTGTAATCACCCAAATACCTAGTCCCAATCCAACTAAAATACTGATGAAGCCAAGGCTGAGGGCGAGTTTAAGCGGTTTCTTACTAAAATAAAGTAAGCTCGTCGAGGCAAATTTAATCATCTTCGAGAGCGGATATTTTGTTTCACCAGCAAAACGTTCTTCACGAACATACATAATTGGTACTTGCTTAAAGCCAATCCAACTGATTAGTCCTCGGATATATTTATTCTTTTCAGGAAGGTTTTTAAATGCTTCGATGACATGCTTATCAATCAAACGGAAATCTCCCGTATCTACAGGAAGATTGGTATCTGATAGATAATTGATAAAACGATAGAAACTTTTCGCTGTAATCCGCTTAAAGAATGTTTCCCCTTTACGCTTTTCTCGCATACCATAGACCACATTCGCATTTTCATGTAGGTGCATCTCAATCATTGCAGGGAATAATTCGGGTGGATCTTGTAGGTCGGCATCAATGATAATCGCTACATCACCTTTACATTCCTGAATCCCAGCAGTCACAGCGGGTTGATGCCCAAAGTTGCGAGAAAATGAAAGAACTTTGGTATGGTTATCATTGGCAGCCAATTCCTTAAGAATAGCCAAGGTATTGTCTCGACTACCGTCATTAATAAAAATCAACTCATAACCTCCATGTTGAAAGCTATTCATGGTTTTGTGAACACGTTCGTAGGTGTAGCGAATGACCTGTTCCTCGTTATAACAAGGAATGATAATGGATATAAATAGTGTGGTAGCTTCTTTCGTCATCTTATTTCTTGAGGAGAATTACTTTTTTATTAAAATAGTTAGCATAGCACTTGTTCCACAAGTGATTTTCTTCGGTTTTAATTTCGTCAAAACAAAGCGATTTCGGAATATTCTGAATTGGTTTTAGGTAAAGGGTATCGCTTGTGCTTTTCTGAATGGTTGTATAACGTTCTTGCATTTCTAGGTCATAGCGTTGGGCAATCCCCAGTCGCAAATCATTGTACATTGTTTTTAAGTTTCTTCCTTTTATCACCACAGAGAGCGATGCCGTTACAAGAAGCAAGGCCAGTACAAGTGATGGATTTAGTTGAGCTAGTCTATCAAAAGGCAAATGTACTTTACGGAGGGTTAATAAGAAAAAGGCACTTAGTGCAAAAAAAGCAAAAATGATGTTTTCTACTCGTTCAGGAACGCCTTCTGTATTGCCATAATGAATGGTGAAAAACATCAAAGAAACTAATGCCAATACGCCCAAAATAAAGATAAAAGGCTGTATATCAAATATTTTTGACACATATTGAATAGGGTGTTTTTGTAGGTATAAACTAAATGCAATAAGGAAAGGCGATAATGTTAAAGTCCAAAAAATACTTTGCTTTCCTGTAGAGATCAATGCCTTTAAAATTGCACCTACAAGGTCGCCACTTAAGGCACTTCCTCCCATACGTACTTGATTACCAGGGGCTTTTATTACTAAAAAATAAGCACAAAAAAGTCCTATGAGCATAATGCCAAGAAGGGTAAAGTCGAAACGTTTTTCTACCAGAAGGCAATAGACCCAGGTCATACCAAGAACGGCTATTATGAAAAGCATCATGACTTCGTTTGAGCCAACCATAAAAAATACCAAGGTCGTTGCAAGAAGGGCAATGGGAGCCTTGATTGGTTGGTATGGTTGCTGATAATAGCGTAGTATGACAACAACAAAGTAAATAAAATAACAGAGGGAACTTGGAAAAATAAATACGGAAGTATACCAAAAAAAGGTATCAACAACGCTTGCCGAGAAAATAATATAAAGAGCTAGAAAACCTGCCGCTAAGGTAAATTGATGAACTTTGCTGGGTCTTAATAATTCGCCAATTAAGGTAAAAATGGCATGATACAAAAAGCCGAAAATAATGAATGGCATCACTTTGACAAACCAGAAAATGCCAAATGCAAGAGGAGTCGCATGAAAAATCATGTTAGAAATATAACGACCAGACCAGCCTTCATAATAGAATTTTTGGCTTTGCCAGAAACCATAATCACGGGTCATATAGGCAAAACAATAGTCGTCGGCCACCGAAGGATGGTTATAGAAAGCTAGTATGGTTACGGGTACTGCTGTTAATATAAAAAGTAACCATACACTAGCACTGGCGATGTTCTTGAGTAATGCTGTTTTCAAAATAGTATTGTTTCGTTTGAGCAACTGTTACTTGCTTACTGAATGCTTATTTTTTTGAGGTACTGAACTTTCGCTACTCCGTTTTGAATACGCAATAATCCGAGTGAATAAACGGCAGGGTGAAAAGTATGCTTATAAATATCAACCATAAAGCCTTTCTCAAAATAATTTCCATACAAGAGCATGTCTTTTTTACCTCGATTTCTTCTGCGTCTAATCGGTAATAAATAGGTGTCTTTTGCGGAAGTTAGCACCAGATTCGTAGCTATCTCTAAAGGATTACCCGTTTCCAAGGTTTCATTTTGAAATAAATAGTAATACCCTTTGTCTTCTATCGTAAAAGGAATCGTTGTCACTTGAGTAGTATCCGCCTTCAATATGGCTGCTTTGTAGGGTGTTATTATCGTTGTTGGTAATTGATAAACACCCGTCTCAATTGCTTTTTTGGTGATGTCGTCAATGGGTTTTGTCCAATCGTTATCAACAGCATAGAGCGTCCAGCTTTGGTGTTCTTCAAAATTAAAAACGGCTGTCGTTAAGCGTTCTCTGTAATTGATATTTCCTTCGTGATTCCAATAATAAGAATAAGTATAAAGGATAATCGTTAAGGGTAAAAAAAGACTCAATACAAGGCGTTTCCCTTGCTTATTGCTTACTAATAAAACCAAAAAATAAGCGAGACAAAGGAGGGTAACACTAATGAATTTATAACGACTAGTGAACATTTCTTCATAGCCATTAACTCCTGTATAGCGAGAGTACGCTACGGCTGCTCCCGACAAAAGAAGGCAAATCAAGGAAGAACTCAAAAAAGTAATATCCGCTAAAAATAACGATGTTTTTTCTGAAAATGCCTTGATATTAAGTTTGAAATACGAAGAAGCTAATAGAATACAACCATAAAGCGTTAGTCCAAGTAATGCGATACCAACTAGGCTACAGGTTAAGTAAGCTACAGCGTGATAGTCTTGTACGTCAAAATAATCGCCTAAAAGTAAGATGAAATTTTTGAGTAAATTCGTCAGTGAAAATTGATGCGGAGCAATTGGCGATGGCTTATAGGTACTAAAGTAAAGGGCTACGCAGGCAATACCAACTCCTGTAAAAAATCCAGTTTCTTTATATCTTTTCTGAAACAGTAATACTAAAAGTGCAGGAAGAAATACAAACATCCCATTACTAAAAGTGAAGGTTGCTAATACCGCAAATAGTATGGCATAACGAAAGTGATGTTTGGCTTGGTAGCTCAAATAATACAAAACGACCATTTGGAGAAACCCAATCGGGTAATAGGTCCAATTACAAATTGTCCAAAATTGATTTTCATAGGTTTGCATCTGAAAAATCAAGAATGGAATAGGTAAAAAATAGGCAATATGCCAGTTTTGTTTTTTGAAAAAACGCCAAAATAACCAAAGCATTCCTCCTAAAAAAAGGTTGCCTAAATGAGCCAGAATCGTATAATTCAACGAACCTGTCGTTTTATAAATAAGCCATGCCGTAAACTTAGAAATAGGGGTTCTATGCTCTGTAATGGTATGCTGTTTCATGAAAATCCAAAAGGTTTCACTCAACGACTTACTTTTATTGACATTCAGAAGGCAGTCGGTATAGTACAGACTATCATCCAGAAAGGGAATATTAATGGTATATTTTCCAACGTAAACGATGAAAAATATAATCGGTGCGATTCCGAGTAGATAGATAAAATAGCTTAATTTCTTGGTATTCATGTGCTAAAACAAGATGGAATGTGCTGTTTGGGTTATCGAGGTACGGTATAATACATAATTACGCCAATGCCCCCAAAGATGATATTAGGAAGCCATACTGCCAGCATAGGTGGCATTGTACCCGATTCTGCCATTCCTTTACTCATCATAAAAAACATGATATAGACAAAGGCTAGCAGAAAGCCAAGAGCAATTTGAAATCCAACACCGCCTCGAGATTTTCGGGCGGAAACTATCAAGCCAATCATCGTTAGGATAATGATAGAAAAGGGGTTGGCAAAACGAACGTATTTCTCCACGAGATAGACCTCAATACCGTCAGCTCCTCGAGTTTCGAGTCGTGCGATAAACGAATTTAGTTCTGTTAAAGTAAGAGTTTCATGCAATTGGTATTTACTGTCAAAATCCTTAGGTGTCAGATTGAGGGTTGTGTCAATTTTAGCTCCATAGCTCAGTTTTTCTTTCCCATTTTCTAAAAACTTACGGATTCGATAGTCATAAATCGTCCATTTTCTACGAGTAGAATCCCAGCCAATATGGTCTGAAATGAGTTTGGTGTCGAGCTTATTTCCTGCCATTTTTTCTAAGGTAAAGCGATAGCCTGTGTTGCCCACGTTATCGTAGCTTTCCATGTAGGCATATAAATCAGGGCCAATTTTAATGTGTACGTCACGTCCGTTGAAGTAATAGCCACCAATGACATATTTTCGTTCAAAGGCAATACGAGTTTTATTGGCAATCGGAATGACCCATGCTACCATAAAAAAAGTAATGATGGCAATAATCGAAGAACCAATAAGATAGGGACGCATGAGGCGTAAAAAACTTACTCCTGTACTCAAAATAGCAATGATTTCAGTACGAGCTGCCAGACCTGCTGTGAAAAAAACGGTTGCAATAAAGACCATTAAAGGACTGATATAATTGGCCCAATAGGGGATAAAATTGAGGTAATAATCTACCAAAACAACTCGTACAGTGGCATGATTACTGATGAAGTTATCAATCTTTTCGGTGTAGTCAATTACCATGATAATGGTCACGATAATGAGTACAGCAAAGATATAGGTCTTCAGGAATTTCTTTAAAATATATAAATCAAGAATCTTCATTCGTTTTTGCTTGAAGTAGAAAGGGTTCTATTTTTTTACAAAGCTACAAATAAAAAAGGCTTTCGTAGCTTTCAGGACTTTCTTGCGGGTTAAATTTTGTTAAACTCTCTCATCTACTTATGTTTTTTGTCTTTATTAGGCTGAATAAGCTCTTAAAAATTCGATTAAATACTCCTTCATTCGCAACATTTCAATATCTGAGGTGAGCGATTTAATCATGCGTTTTAATTGTTTTATTTCTCCCTTAAAGGTAATATCCATCGTCTTAGGATTTTCTGCCCCAAAACGTTGCCATAATTCACCATAATGCGAGCCTTCGCCTTTCGTCGCTTTGATTTCTTGGGTTAATTCTTCGATTTGTTCTTCTAATAATTTATTGAAATACAAAAGACGGTCATCGGCCATGTTGTCGGCCGTGAGCTGTTCCTCTTGGAGGCTTACCTTGAGACGAAGTAATTCGAAAACATCGTCTTTTTGATAAGCTTCCGTAATTTGGTGCATAATTTTGGTCTTACGTTCTTTCTCGGCTTCATCTTGTTCCAAGTCGGGATGAAAGGATTTTACCAATTCTGCATAAATACTTCGTGCCGTTTTGCTCATATTTTGCAGTTCTTCCTTCAATTTTTCTTCCCTAGCTTGTTGTTTCTCTGTTTTAGGCTTTTCAGCTTTTGTTTCGGTCGTAGCTTCCTCAACAATGCTTTCGGTAAAGGTACTCACTTGTTTTTCTTGATTAGCTCCTTGGTATTTTTGATAAATTTCTAGTAGCTCTGTATGGTGCGAAAAATGAATGAGTTCATACGATTTTGTGACGATGAAATGAGCCAGTTTTTCTCGATCCTTAGCTTTTAATTCTGAACTATGATAATGCCAGTCGAATAGCCTTACCATCATGACCAGCTTCTTGGTATATTTATTTTCTAAGGGAAGAATCTCCTTTTGAATTCGTTGTACCAATTGCTCTAACTGTTTTTTTGTATGAACTAGCTCCTTTTTTAGCACCTCAACACGTTCAATGTTAGCATTAAAACGACGTTGCTGTTTGGAAAGCTTTTCGCCAGTAAGGGGCTTTGGAATGGAAATAATACTTTGCTGACTCATGGGGTTGGATTGATTTGTCAAAATGACAAAGGAATAAACTAAAACGATGAACAACTCGATTCTACCGAGAACTGTTCATCGTTTGGGTGGTTAAAATACAAGCAGTCATAACTGACTGATGCTATACTTTTTTCAAGGCTTCCTCTAATAAAAGTGTTTTGTTGATGGGAACAACACCTAAGGATTCGCAAACCAAACCACCGCCTAAGTTAGCAAGTCCTGCTACTAAACTAGGGCTCAATTGGAGTGCTACGCAGCAGGCTGCAATGGAAATAACGGTGTCACCAGCTCCAGAAACATCGGCAATTTTGCGAAGGTGAGCAGGAATGTGAACCTGTTCGTTGGCAGCGTCAATATATACTCCTTTTTCAGATAAGGTAACAAACGCCCCTTTCAAGGCGAGTGTTTCTTTCAAATGAGTAACCGCCTGACTTAACTCAGCAGGATTATTGACATCAAAATGGATATTTAAGCCTTCTTTTAATTCTTTTAAATTGGGTTTAAAGAGGGTCGTCTCTCGGTAATGTAAGAAATTACGCTTTTTGGGATCAACTACCGTCGGAATCTCTTGTTCATTGGCAAAGTCCGTGATGGCTTTAATCAATTCAGGAGAAAGAACCCCTTTGTCGTAATCTTCAAAAATGATGACATCTGCCGTTTTAGCTAGTTCTTTTACTTTGTCTAATAGGGCACTACTCTCTTGTGCCGAGATTTGTTGGTCGGTTTCGGTATCAACCCGAACGACTTGCTGAGACCCTGCAATGATACGCTCTTTGACGGTTGTAATACGAGTAGGCGACTGAATAATCCCTTCGGTAGAAAGCCCTTTTTCTGTTAACAAATTAAGTAGAGCTGTTCCATAGCTATCAGCTCCAACAACCGAACAAATAATAGCTTTCGCTCCCAAAGCTTGAACGTTCAATACGACATTGCCAGCACCACCCAATCGCATTTCACGATGGCTAACATTGACAACTGGCACGGGAGCTTCTGGCGAAATTCGCTCTACTTTGCCCCAAGTGTAGGCATCTATCATTACGTCTCCAATAATGAGGACATTGAGTTCATTAAAACGTTCAAAAATTTCGTTAATAGACATCATAAATAATTTGAAAATTAGAAAGGGTATTGATTGGGTAATCAATACTATCAGTAGCTTATCAGGGATAAATGTTTTTCTTTTGATAAAGTTAATTGCTCGTTGGTAACTAGTTGCCGTATTTCTTGTGATTGCGTCACAAGGAAAAATAAGGGGTTAATTATAAAGCTTCTTATGAGTACCTTTGAACCTTCAACTTTAAACCGATAACTACTTAACCGCCAATGGTTGTCATCGACTCTGTTACGCTTGAGGAGCGTCTGGCTTCTGCTTCAAAACCGTCCTTTGCTCGTTTTTGGAAAATGTTCAAAAACGTTGTCTTTAATTCCTCATCGCTGATTCCTGCACGGAGCAAATCTCGAATACTCAATACACCATCGTCATACAAACAGGTTTTCAACTCTCCTTGTGCTGTCATCCGAATACGGTTGCAGGTGCCACAAAAGCTTCTCGTAAAAGCGGCTATTACCCCTACATTACCTTTGAAACCTGGAATATGATAGTTGTAAGAAGTAGAGTTCTTTTCGTCCTCTAATTTATATAAATCAGGATATTGATGGCGGAGGGTTTCTACAATTCTTTTGGCGTTCCAATGGAGGGTTGGATAATGAGAGCCTTCACCATTAAAGGGCATTTCTTCAATAAAGCGAATTGAAACAGGATGATGTCTTGCTAATTCGGTGAGAGGAATCAGGTCATCTGTATTTTTTCCGTCCATTACTACAGCATTGACTTTAACCGAGAAGCCCGCTTCAATCAGTTGGAACAAGGTTTTATAGACTATATCAAATTCGTCTCGTCGGGTAATTTCAAAGAAGCGTTGCTTATCTAGTGTATCAAGACTCAAGTTGATGGATTTAACCCCCATCTCTTTCATCTCTCGAATATACTTACCCGTTAGAATACCATTAGTCGTAATGTTGAGTTCTTCGATACCTTCCAGTTCTGTGATTTCTTTCATCAGGTGGATGATATTATTGCGAACAAAGGGCTCTCCTCCTGTGATACGAACTTTCCGAATGCCTAATTCTGACAAGACCCGAACAATTCGTAGCATTTCTTCGTAAGAGAGTACCTTACTTTTGGCTAGGTATTTTACACCTTCTTCAGGCATACAATAAAAACAGCGTAAATTACAGCGGTCAGTTACAGCCAAACGCAAATAGGTAATCGGTCGCCCATGATTATCATAGATGACAGGCCGTTCGGATGAATGGGATTTGGTGTTTTCGTACTCCACGCTTAACTTCGTTTTAAATTGTATGCTTTAAGGACAAAGATAAAGCATAAAAAGAGAGATTGAGTATATTTTAAGACTAGATTTTGGGAGTCAATAACAAGGAGATGAATTATACAATTAACTTATTTGGAATTACCCGAGAGATTGTGGGCGTTTCACAATACCAGCTGACATTAGATAGCCCTGCGAATGTCACGACTCTTTTAGGGCATTTGAAAGAAGAGTTTCCTGCTTTAAAACAGATAAAATCGCTGTTGGTGGCTGTTAATAGCGAATATGCAAACCCTGAACAAGCGATTTTACCTTCTGACGAAATTGCCTTAATTCCCCCTGTAAGCGGAGGCTAAGCCAATTTTACGCTTAGCCCAAATATACACCTATGCGTTCGGGGTCATCTAAAATGACACTTACATGGTCACTTAGGGTCGTGGATAACTCATAGCCGATGTAGTCAGACATGATAGGAAAGCGGCGATAGTTACGGTCTACAACCACGGCTACTTGTACTCTTTTTACAGGAATGCTTAAAAAAGGAGCGAGGCTGTAAGCAAAAGTTCGCCCTGAGTGCAATACGTCATCAACCACAATGATAGTCTTTCTTTCTAAAAAACGCTCATCACAGTCAAATTCCACAGGGCTGTCATAAGGTACCTCTTTGTTTACATCAATCAATACCGCATTGGCCTCTATACTGGAAATTTCACGGATTGTTTCAGCTAATAATTTAGCAAACGTATGTCCTTGTCCTTTAATACCTGCAATAATGAGTTCTGTTTCTTCAAAATTATTCTCATAAATTTCAAAGGCGATACGACGAATTTTTTGTAAAACCTGTGTTTTGCTAAGTAGTTTATTTTCTATGCTTGTCATTTCTATTACGTTTTAAAGTATATCTCAAAGAGAAGTAAATATAATCTAAGGTTTTCCTATGTTTTCCTTTAGCTGCTCTCTCTTTTTTTAAGAAAAAATAACTATTAATTGACTTGTAAGATAAAGATAATGAGCTGATTAAGTCTTTTGGAGGACGACTTAAAGACCGAATATTTACTTTCCCCAATACCTTTTAATAGCTTTTCTACTGCGAATATATTCAAAAAGTTATAGGACAACTCACCACTCACTAAATTATATTTATAAGAAGGTCTTTTTCTATAAAATTGGCACAATTTATGAGGGATTATTTAACTGGCTTCTATATGAAAGCGAACTTAACACACATCCACTAATATTTTAAAGATACCGATATGAAATATGTACGATTTTTTTTATTAGCTATCTTCTTGATAGGAACAAAAGCATATTCATCAAATCCTAATACAGCTGTTACAGTCAATAGATTGCAAGCTTCTTTACGGTACGGAAGAGCTGAAGAATTGGCGACTATGTTCAATAATGAGGTAGATTTAATTATTGACTCTGAGGATGTAGATTATAGTGGTATAACAAGTAGTCAGGCTCAGTTGATTTTAAAAGCATTTTTTAAGCACAATCCTCCTGTAGATTTTCAAACCGTGTTCAATAAAGATAACGGAACGGCTACCCGATATCATACAGGGTTGTTAAAAACTGTGAAGGAAACCTTTAATGTTTCGGTTGTGATGAAAAAGACGACGGATGGAGAATTTAAAATTGCATCGATTCGTTTCAAAATAGAAAGATAAGTAAGGTATTTGCTAAAAAATACAGAAAGCGTAGCGGAGGATAGACTCTAGCTACGCTTATTTTTTGTACATTTGCAGTCAACTTACAAATATTGATTAACGAAATAATAACACTATGGCAAAAGGATATGCACAGGGGCAACAAAGACGCATGACGCAAGCAGCTCCGTCGAATCCACTAGCAATTAAAACTAAAAAGTACGCTCTTGATAAAAACACTTTTATCAAGTTGAATATGAGCCAAATGATAAAAAATCAATGGTATTGGGGCTTTGTACCATTAGCTTTGATTTTTATGAATGCCATTTTAAACTTTACAGGCATTTATCATAACTATTGGATTTATGTTCTTACCGTTTTAGGAGCATTGGTTTATGTGGCATTTTGGGCAGTTCAATTTACGGGCGTAACCCAATTAGAACAGTATAAACAGCTTTTTGAAAAATATCGTTACGAAATTGATAGTCGTCAAATCTTTATGAAATTGAACGACCAAGAAGGTGCCGTGATTAAATGGGATATGATTAAAACGGCTAGAAAAGATAAAGATGCTTATGTTCTCGATTTAGGACAGTATCAATTTGTATATCTTCCTTTCGCTATTTTTACGAATGAGAATGACCGTAAGTTGATGGATAAAATTTTAAGAGATAAAGGGTATATTACGGCGGCTTAGGCTTGGTAATTATTCATAAAAAATCCCCTTGTATCACTGTACAAGGGGATTTTTTATTTTACAAGCTTGTTATTATTTGCATGAGAAATGGTTTCGATGACTTCGCCTCTGGCCATTTTTTCAGCCTTGTCAAAATATTTCAGGGCTTGATGTAGCGTAGGATCTTCGTTGGCCATTACCTGATAATATTCATTGTTTAAACCGTTGTTAATCTGACGTTGCCAGATTGTTCGAGCAATGGTTGCTTTCACTAAGGTTTTGATATAATTCTCAGAGCGAATGTATTCACTAGCTCGCATTTTTATTTTTGCCTTCGTTGCCATTCGTAGTAACTCGTCCATCATGGAGCTGGTAATAGCAAAGGATTTATTAAACTCCTTGAAGGTCAATCGCTCTAGTACATTTTGGTGTTGTACACAGTAATCGATGACATAATGGCGAATGATATTTTGCTCCAATAATTTATGTAGAAAATTGGTTGAGTAAAGAGTATCCAGTGGAACAAATACATCTGGCATGATACCGCCCCCCCCATAGACTCTACGTCCATTTAGGGTACGATAGGTGACTTTTTTATCAAGTTTGATACTGTCTTCGTTGAATAATTCTCCATTTTTTACTCGGTTGTCATAGTCTTTATCATAGTCTTCAATGCTCAAAGCTGAATAGGGCTTCTGAATACTTCTTCCACTAGGGGTAAAATACCTAGAAATCGTCAGACGGAGTTCTGAGCCATCGTTTAAACTCACAGGCATTTGTACTAGCCCTTTCCCAAACGAACGTCTTCCTACAATCAAGGCTCTGTCATTATCTTGTAATGCTCCCGCAACGATTTCAGAGGCAGAGGCACTGTTTTCATCAATTAAGACAATGACTGCCCCTTTTTCAAATGCTCCGTCAAAGCTGGTATTCGTTACCGAATTGTATTGTTTACTTTTCCCTTTTGTGAACACGATAGTACGTTCTCCTCCCAATAACTCATCTACCACTTTCTCAGCTCGGTCTTTGTAACCGCCAGGATTACCTCTTAAGTCTAACACCAATCGTTTTAGTCCTACAGCTTTTAAACTCATCAGTGAATTCTTAAATTCATTGTAGGTGGATTCTGTAAATCGGTCAATTTTGATGAGCCCAGTTTGGTTGTCAAGCATATAACTAGCACTAATTGAGAAGCTAGGAATACGGTCTCGTATCACGGTGATAACGTTGGAGTGCTCTTGTTTTTCGTGTTTTACCTCCAAGTTTAGTTCAGAGCCTCTTTTCCCACGAAGTTTTCCGTAAATGAAATTTTGCGTAATTGTTGGGCCAACTAAACTCACATCGTCTGCTTTCAACAAAATATCACCACTTTTAATACCCGCCAAATTAGCAGGTCCTCCCTTAATGGCCGTCATTACATAGACCGTGTCGTGAACAAGAGCAAACTCAATTCCGATACCATCAAAGCTAGCTTCTAATTGAGAACGGACGAGTGGGGCTTCAGTGAATGGGAAATAGGTAGTGTGTGGATCTAATTTTGCCAACATTTTGAGGATAGCAAAGTCAACCAGCGTATCGGTATTGACAGAATCTACATAATTCCCCTCAATGAGCGATAGAATTTCTTTGAATTTATTAGCACCCGATTGTACACTGTTTTTAGGGGCTTGACCGCCAAAAAATGTAGCCCCTAGTAAAATACCCGCTACAAGCGATAATGCTATGAAAATGGGGATTTTAACGACAGTTGGGTGGTTATTAATAGGATTTTGTTTCATAATGCTGAGTGGCTTAAAATTGACAATGCTACAACGCAGTGTTGGTCAAACAGGGTAGTGCTGGATGGTGGCTGCAAGAATTATCAACAGTGATTGGTGCCAAGTAAGGATACTTAGTGAATAACATTGCTAATTTACAAAAAACAAGCACTTCATAGACTAATTGTACTATTTTTGTTAAAATTATTGAAAAAGAAAACAGATTTTGTACGATATGGGAAGAATAGTTGCAATTGACTACGGTACAAAGCGAGTGGGAATCGCTACCACAGATCCATTAAAGATTATCGCTTCTGCTTTAGAGACGGTTCATAGTAAGGATATTATTACATTTTTAACGCAATATCTTACTAAAGAGGAGGTTGAGGCCTTTGTAGTAGGTATGCCCGTTCGGTTAGATGGTACGGATACTGATAATACACCTCATGTGAAAGGCTTTGTGAAATTGTTGAAGAAGACGTTCCCCGAGATACCTGTTCATTTACACGATGAACGATTTACTTCGGCAATTGCTTTGCAAACCATGTTGGATATGGGCTCGTCTAAAAAAGACCGTAAAGAAAAAGGGAATATCGACAAGTTGTCTGCTACCATTATTTTACAGTCTTATATGGAAAGTCTCTCACATGGGACCTTTTAGTTTTAACAGCAAGAGCCTCAAGAAATACTATTTCATGAGGCTCTTGGATAATAATACAGTAGCAATGCACTGAAATATCTATTTCTGCACAATTTTGGCAAAACGGTGATAGAAAGGCGTTTTACTAGCAGCAGATTTAGGCATATATTTTCCTGTGATAATAGGAACATACATTACTCTACGACGAGAAGCTTCTCCATAATTTGGAGATACTTCAACACGGTGCCATAGGCGACCATCGTGTACAGTTAAGTCTCCTGCATTGATTTCAAACGCAGCTTCTCTTGGATCTGCACTGTGGTCAATGAATTGTTTTTTACCAAACAATAAC
Organism: Flectobacillus sp.; assembly: GCA_023255485.1. GTDB lineage: Bacteria > Bacteroidota > Bacteroidia > Cytophagales > Spirosomataceae > JALRIJ01. The sequence continues at coordinate 7,764 of JALRIJ010000006.1, read as the reverse complement.
TTTAGTACATTTTGATTTTGTGTGCCAGGGAGAATACGTAAACCGCCGTTAGAAGAAGGGCAATCATCTAAGTGAATACCCACGTTTAACATTGGAAGAATTTTTTGTCCTAAAAACAAATCTCGAGGGCTGTCTGTATGCCATCCCATTTGCGAGAACTTACTGTTAGGCGTGTTTACATAGTGATTAAATACAAGCCCGTCTTTTTCGTCTTCACTGATACGCCCATCATAGGGAGCTAACAATTCTACTAATAACTGTAAACGAGGATCTTTCAAAAACTCAGCAAGCACAGCACTATACTTGTTAGTAAAGCACATACGCTGAATCATTTTGTCTCCGTTTTCTTCTTTCCCAAACTTTAAAGGGATTCCATTGATTTTATCAACTCCCTCGGCCAACCACTGCTTCTCTATTTTCTGAAGCTCTGAGATGAATGTTTTTACGGTGTCGGTTGTGATGAAATTTTTGAACTGAATAACTCCGTACTTACGAAAGTATTCTTTTTGTTCTTCGGTTAATTTATTACCTAATGTGAAGGTCTTATACTCAAACTTTACCATCTTCTGAAATTGTACAAAATAAAGTTTAACAGATTAATTTAATGGTCTAAAACAAAGGTCTTAGCCGACAATTGTTTCACACAGCTTAATTCAAACAGGGTGTTGCATTAAGATGTGATACAAGTGATGCAAATTAAGACAATGTAAGAGAATTGTGAATTTTTTGTTACTAAAATAGTAATCAATATTTGAAAAATTATACGTTTTTAGTGATAAATTCTATTTAATTGATAGACTATTCCAATATACAAGGCAAAGATAAAGCTTAAATTTGTATATAGCTCGTTAAATTCTAGCTAACTAATTGTAATGCACCATTTTTGCACTTAACGGGTTTATTGATATTGGTAAGCCATTAAGAAAAGTGTTTGTAAAATGGCCGCTGCCACAAGCATTACCATTACAACAATGATCGCTTTTTGCGTGATGAGTTTTTTAGCAATAAGGTACGACAAATACGTGAAAACAAAGGCTGCTAATACGTCTGCAGTGTAGTGAATATGTTGTACTAAAAGAAGGATGGCTAAACAAATACAGCTGATACCGCCGATGAGTTTTTCAGTAGGTTTTTGCAAGAAAATCCAAATCATAACCATCGTAGAAGTATGGCCTGAGAAAAATAAATCTTTGGTGATGGGCTGATTTGTTGAATAGACTAAGGCTTCTGTCAGCGGGTCACTTAGGTTAATTAAGCCTAGTGGCGGGTCTAAAGGAACAAAATAAATAGTGCTCATACGTAAGACTGTTTCTATCACAAAAGTTATTGCGAAGAGCAAGAACAAATGTGCATTTTTTAGTGTTCTCACTAGCATATAGACTAACATACCGTAAATAATTCCAAAAATGAGGTAGGAAACATCGATCGGAGGAATGAACGTAAGAACGGCATCGCTCAACACCATACCCACTCGATGTTGGATATGATTTAGATAGGTAGGAAATTGAATCGCACCTATCACGAAGGTGGCAATAGAGGCTGCTAGTTTTAAGGCAAAACCTGTTGTTTGCCATGCTGATTTCCAACTGTGTCGGAGTTGTGTAAGGTAACTAGTTGAAATCTGAGGTTGCTCTTTTTTCGTATTATTTTCAACGATTGTGTTATTCATGTGTTTCTACTGACAAATGACATCTGGACGACAATGCTTGTCCAAAAATTTTACAAACTTACGTTAAGTTTTAAATGTTATCAACGATGAAAAGAAAAATTAGTAGATGTCTTCTTGGAATATTTGCATTGATTGTAAATATGTCTTGTGTTCAAAAGTCTGAAAATCAGCAAAGTAAAAAAATGGAAAATTTAAAAATGGAAGAACAAACGAACTTGGATTCTACAAAATTAGAAGTAGCAACGCTAGGAGCTGGATGTTTTTGGTGTGTTGAAGCAATCTTTCAACGCTTGGAAGGAGTTGTGAAAGTAACTTCGGGTTACGCAGGTGGAACGGTAACGAATCCAACGTATCGTCAAGTATGCGAGGGTAATACAGGCCACGCTGAAGTATGTCAGATTACCTTTGACCCTAAGAAAATTTCTTTTGAAGAATTATTAGAAGTATTCTGGAAAACGCATGATCCTACAACCTTAAACCGTCAAGGAGCAGATGAAGGAACGCAATATCGTTCTGCAATTTTTTATCATAGCGAAGAACAGCGTAAAACGGCTGAATATTGGTTAGAGAAACTAAATAAAGAAAAGGTTTTCCCAGACCCAATTGTAACGGAAGTAACAGCATTTACGAACTTTTATCCTGCTGAAGACTATCATAACAACTATTTTAACGAAAATGGAGGCGAAGGCTATTGCCGTGTGGTCATCAAACCTAAAGTAGATAAGTTTACGAAGGTGTTTAAGGATAAGTTGAAAAAGTAGTGTTGTAGGATAGGTTAGCAGAAAGCTTCCATTAGCAGGTGACTTAAGTCGCCTGCTAATGGAAGCTTTCTTTTTGGCTAGATGCCTTTATCAAAGCATTCACAATTTGTAAAAACGTTACACTTTTAAACTCTAAACTCATCAACTCCAAACTCAGCACTTCTAAAATCCTCCTTTGTCATAGAATGAGTTACGACGAGATAATTTTAATTCTTGTAATAACGACGATTTTACCCGTAAGTCAAATGAGTAACTACTTGCTCTTCTGGAGTAAGCACTCGCAATAGGAGTCCAGTTAAACTGCATTTCCCAGCAGTGCAAGTCACGGTGAAGGCTTATGTTGGTTAAGGAAATACCTTTGTTGCTAAAATCATAACCCGATTGCATTTTGAAATCCCATTTCTCGGTGAGCTTCAAACTTCCTGAAAAAGTCGCCGCACTCACGGTTGTGGTAGGGGCTAAACCCGTTTTGTTATAGCTATATTGATAACCAAACTGGAAATCCCAAGGCATTGTCCAATCCACATACGAATCAATATTACGATTAATTTGCTTCATTTGTCCTTCTGTACCATTTTTGCTCTCCTTCGGTTTATCTGCCCCTTTAGGTCTAAAGCTTTTGCTAATTGAGAAGTTCAAATTAGACAATTGCGTGTATTGAAGCCCCACAATATCTACTTGTTTACCTACTAAACCATAACTTGCATTAGCTTCGTATTTATAAGGGTTTAACGTCCCTCCGAAGTTAATATCAAACTTTTTAACCCGAGAGTTCGCCGAGAAACTTACAGGAGCAAGCTTATAAGCACTCGCAAAAAAGTTATAATTGGTATTAAATGAAAGGTTATCTAAAATTGTAATTTTTTCATATTCTTTTTGTGCCGTGTCCGACTTTGCTTTTACCTTGATTTCAAGGGTGTTGGACAAGCTAAAACTAATACCACCCGACTGGCTACCAATGTTGGTAAGCGTAGGATTGAAGGTTGAAACACGTATTTTAATAGAATCGCCCTTGCTATCTACTTGGTTACTTATCTTGACATCTTGGTAAAAACCAAATTTCGGATCGGTAAAATCAGGCGTGTAGTTAACACTGACAGAAGGAGACATGACATGGCGAATTCCTTGTAAACGTCCTTTCTTAAAGCGTATCGTTCCATACAAACGAGTGTTCATACTAGCAGAAAAGGAGAACTGATAATCGGGGTTGAACCCTCCACGAAGCGTATCAATTACTACTGCTCCTAAATTACGGAGTGAGTCTGTGGCAGCATATTTATTGTAGGATTCAAATCTGTAGGCATATTTCTGTGAATACACATTTCCCGAAAAATTAAAGCTTGGTGTCAAGTTTAAATATTTTCCTAACTTAATATTCGGTAACGCAATAGGTACCGAATAGGTCAACTTACGTTGTGCTTTTTCAAGAATCGTACTCAAATTATTTAGGTTAAAGTCGATTACCCCATAGCGGTCGAAGTTAGCAGCCGTAGTGGCATAATCACTTACCAGCGTTTTGGTAGGGTCTGTATCTGCCGCATCAGTTTGACGATAAACATTATAAGGCAGGTTGTTATAAGCACGGTTTGCCAAGGCCAGTTGGTTGGTAATGGTATAAGAGCCAGAGAAATCTAAGCCCACTCTAAATCCATCCCAAAACTTCTCGGTAACCGCTTTTTTATTCTTAAATGGTTGAAACTGGTTTAACCCAAAGGTATAATTCAAACTGGCATTAACCGCTTTGGTCGAAGTATTCTGATCGGCACTGAAACTCAAACCTGTACGAATCGTTTGCCCAAAACTCTTAGAATATTGAATTGAAGAGTTAGTGGTATTGGAAATTTGAGTAGCATATACACTACTGTTATATTGGTTATAACTATTACTAGCCAAGTTTACCGAAGCCGAGAAGCTTGAATTTCCTCTACTTTGCGGACTATGCGACCATGCCAAAGAGAAGTCTGTTCTTACCTGTGGATTATAATATTCCCCATCCGTTGCATGACGATATTGTAGGTTGAAATTACCCCCATAACGGTAGCGTTTTACATACTGAGAATTAACCCCAAGTCCCCAGCTACCTTTAGAATAAATTTCACCCGTTAAGCGAATTCCAATGTTCGGGCTTGCTGCAAAATAATAGCCCCCATCACGTAAGTAAAAACCACGGTTAAGCGGTTCTTCGCCATAAGTAGGCATAATAATCCCCGATGTACCCGATTCTTGTGGAGGAGTATAAGGGAAGAAACCGAATGGTAAGCCAATTGGCAAGGGAATGTTGTTTAACTCAAGGTGAAATGGCCCTGCGACAATTTCCTTTTTACCAACCAATTTAATACGAGAGGCACTAATATGAAAATGCGGTTCTTTCAAATTACAGGTGGTATAAATGGCATTACGAATATAAAGATTGTCTTCGTCGTCTTTTTTTACCTTTGCTCCTTGAATGTACCCTTCACCTTGTTGCGTAACAATTCCTTGAATGAGAGCCTTTTTTGATTTGAAATTATACTTAATTTCTTTGGCATTGTATTCGTCACTGCCTTGTTTAAAGATAGGCTCCCCAATGGCTTTATGAGCCACACTGTCATACGAACCTTTGGCTTGCACTTCGTTTTTATCCCAATTCAATTGGATAAAATCCGCTTCTAAGGAAATTTGCCCATAAGTTACCTTCGCTTCTCCATAGAGGTACACAATTTGCTTTTCGGTATCCATGATGGTCGAATCTTTGGCAGAATATACTACCGTCGTTTCGAGGGATTCACTTTTCTTTTTAACCGAATCAGGTACGGCAACCGTCAATTTTCGTTGCGATGAATCAGTACGAGCAAGGGCTTTTCGTTGAAGCGAATCATTGGCAATCACAGCTTTGGGGCTCGTCGTAGTATCCTTACGCTTGAGTAAGCGTTGGGCATTACTAGTAAAACTTAGCATCAAGATTAAACCTGTGCTAATTATGGTACGGAATATGTTGATTACTTTTTTCAGAAGACTTAAAAATTTATATTTGTCTTAATATTAACAAAATAAGCATTTGTCAATACCAAACGATAAGGTTAAATCATTAATTGTATCGTCGAAAATGAAGAGATGTCGAGTCGCTAGTTATTGCTAAAAAAGCCCCGCTTCTTGTTTCGATGTACAAAAATACTTTATTCAACGTTCTTCTTAACGAACCCCACTGAAAATAATGTTAAACTTTCTTAAAGGCCTTTTGCTCACGCTATTTTTTTGCTGGTTTCACGGTGATAGTTTTTCTATTACGAAAAAAGATAAAAGCCGTTTTCTAAAGCCAGCTCCTATTCGCTTGAAAACGATTGTCTTAGATGCAGGACACGGAGGCAAAGACCCTGGTTGTAGGGGAGAGGACGGGACACTCGAAAAGAAAATTGCCCTTAAAATTGTACTGGCTTTGGGTAAAAAAATTAAAGAAGCCTATCCAGATATCAAGGTATATTATACCAGACAGAAAGATGTTTTCGTAAATTTGCACGAACGTTCTGCTATTGCTAATCGTAATAAAGCGGATTTATTTATCTCCGTGCATTGCAATTCGAACCCTGTTTCGAGCCTTCATGGAACGGAAACCTATACAATGGGGTTACATAAGACGAACGATAACTTGGATGTCGCTAAACGGGAAAACTCGGTAATCTTAAAAGAAGATAACTATAAACAAACCTATAAAGGATTTGACCCTAGTTCTCCTCTGGCTCATATCATGATGGCAAATTACCAGAATGCCTTCATGCAAAATAGCCTTAAACTTGCTCAAAAAGTAGAACGCCAGTTTAAAAAGGTAACCAATCGAAATAGTTATGGGGTAAAACAAGCAGGTTTTTTAGTACTCTGGGAAACAGCCATGCCAAGCATTTTGATAGAATCGGGCTTTTTGTCTAATGCCTCGGAAGAAGAATATCTAGCCTCGTCGAGTGGACAATCGGAGATTGCCTCGGCTATTTTTAAAGCCTTAAAGGCCTATAAAGAAGAAATCGAAACAAAGTAATCATAAATTTAAATAGTGAACTAAGGTTTAATCTGCCTATAATTGTCATATAAAAGGTGGATAGCAAAGCTGAATTGTATCAACAATATTGCTTCATCCTATCAAATTAATCATATATCTAAATGAACATATCGAAAGAAGCCAAAGTGGGTATTCTCGCAATAGTGTCCTTTGCCTTATTGTATCTAGGTTTTAACTTTCTGAAAGGGTCAGACTTTTTTTCTACCGAAAAAGAATATTATGTCCTTTACGAAGATGTACAAGGCATGGTCGTTTCAAGTCAAGTGGCTATTAATGGAATGAAAGTTGGACAAGTGAAAGGCGTTGAGCTAGTACAGAACCAAGGAGCAAAAATAAAAGTCACGTTTGTTGTAAATAAAGAGGTCGTGCTTCCAGAAGGGACAAAAGCCATGTTGGCATCAGACGGGCTATTAGGAGGGAAGTTGATTCGCCTAGAACTGGGTAAAAGTACTAAAATCCTTCCAGAGAAAAGCTATTTGCAGGCTACTACTGAACAAGGGTTAACAGCTCTTTTACAAGAAAAAGCCCTACCAACCCTACGCAATGCTGACTCCTTGATGTTGGCACTTCGTAAAGTGGTGTTATCATTCCAGAATACCGCATCGGTATTGAATGTATTACTTCAACATTCAGACCACACGGTTTCTAGTTTAGGTTCTTCGATGAATGCCACCATTGCCGACAATAAAGCAAATTTGGCAGGAATTACCGCTAACTTAAAGACCCTTTCGGGTAATTTAGTAGAAACAGAAAAAGGTTTTAAACCCTTGTTAGGCAAATTCAATACGATGGCAGATTCCTTAAATGCCCTCAAAATCAACAAAGCCTTACAAACCACTCAACAGTCAATCGAAGGGTTAAACCGTATTGTGGCAAGTTTAGAAGCAGGACAAGGTTCAGCAGGGAAGTTATTAAAAGACGACTCACTTTATACCAACCTATCCAATACCATGCTTAATTTAGACAAGCTCCTAATTGACTTTCGTTTAGCTCCAAAACGCTACGTTCATTTCTCGGTATTTGGCAAGAAAAACACCGCTCCAGTGGTGAAATAGAGGTTCAGATGTTGGATTTTGAATGTTGGATTTTGGATGGAAGCCCAGAAGCCAGCATTTAAAATCCAACATTACAAATCAGCCCTTCCTACACCTCTAAGGATAGATGTCAGATATTGTTTTTCTAATTCAGCATCCAACATTCAAAATCCAACATCTCCCACCGTTCGATAAATTTCCCCTTCTCTTTTTCCTTTTTTTAGCTGAATTGTGTAGATTGATAGTTTAAATCACTAAATAAACTTACCT
>JALRIJ010000069.1 GCA_023255485.1 Flectobacillus sp. | reverse complement strand
AGAGCATAAATCCCAAAATGCTTTTCGGCTTTTTCATTACCACGATAGACTTCAATCGTATAACTCATCGCTTGGAAAGTATGGAAAGATAAGCCAATAGGTAACAAAATCTCTAAAATGGGAATCGGATTTCTGACGTGTACTAAGTTGAGCACATGACTTAGGTTATCATTTAAGAAATTATAGTACTTGAAAATCGCCAAAATTCCTATGTTTGAGAGTAAGCTAATCACAAGTAATAGCTTCTTTTGGGTTTTATCGGTTGTTTTCTCCAACCAAATCCCCGCAAAATAATCAATCACAATCGTGAAAAATAAAATGAGGATATAGATTGGTTTGAATATCATGTAGAAATAACAACTGGCAGCTAATAGCAGTCGCCAACGTCCTTGCCAACCTAGACAAAAATAGGAAAGCGTTACAATGATAAAGAAAATTAAAAAGTGGATGGAGTTAAAAAGCATAGTCCTGCTGTTATTTCAATTTAATAGACCACGTGTCAATACTAGTGGCACTTGTGGTATTGATGAGTATTTTATTGTATGATTCTGAATACGTAATACTTGGTCGAGAAGTAGAAACGAGCGGTTTATCACTCAGTGAATTTCCTTTTTCATCATATAAATGATACGTAGTCCAACCATTTGAGAGAGCAAAACAACGAAGGCTGTTCCCCAATCGATAAAATTGAATTTGCTTGTTTCCATAAGGAAGGTTAGACAAGCTGAATAGCTCGTTCGTATTTTTATCTAAGATACTACAATTCTTTCCGTCGCTTCTCAAGATTACCCAGTCGTTTTGCTTGTCTGTAGGGCAAATGCTGAACTTTTCTTCATTATTGGGTCTAAATAATTGCTGTTCATCTACAATACGACCATCGGTTGCTATTTTATAAAGTTGCCCTTGTTCACTGAGTACTCGTATAAAGAGCGTTCCGTTGTTTTCTTCCAAAATAGGAGCTTGCTTATATATTCCTTTCAGACGAACAGGAAAACCTTGAATTGCCTGTCCAGCCGCATTGACTAAGCTCAGTTTTCCATTCGGGTCTAACAACAAGGCGTACCCTTTGCTATTAATCAGCAAGGTGCTAATGGGCGTTAGATACGTCGAAAGTGTCGCAGAGCTACTTGCTTTGGTCAATCGAAGCGTCGCTTTGTCCAAGCGATAGGCTTGCCCTGTTTTGGTCAGTAAGGTTAAGGCTGTATTTGAATCATCTAGGATACCGTATTCTGTTAGGTTAATGCTTGAAAAAGACGGAGACTCTTTTACCTCAAAACCCTTCTCCGTTCTAATCAATAAATAAACTTGCGTAGCGGTAGCAGCTAAAAATTGTTGAGCATCGCTTTTGATAAGCTTAATCGGTTTGATTACACCCACTAGTTTATCAGGCAATTGATACGACCATGTACTTGATTTTTCGCCTACTAAATAGAGCTTGTTCGTTGTTCCTTGTACCAATACCTCAGCCTTTTTGGTACTAGGGTTATACAAATAGAATGGGATAGAGCTAACGGCTTGCTCAATGCTCGCCAGTTTTACAAGCTTATTGGAGTATTTAGAAGAGCTGCTTGTACCAACTCCATTTTTCAGTAAATTTATTTCAGAATGGTGTTCATTCTCTACCTGATAGACAAGGGTTGAAAACGCATTTACCTCATCTTTTACACTGCTAAGAATCGTTTTCCAGCGGTTGTTAAGCGAGCTATTCAAGAAAGGAATAGCTTTTGGTATGTCACAGATAAGCGTCGTATTCGCTGCCTTACAGTACTTTAGCAAGGCTTGATATTTAACAGAACTGCTCCAAACGTCGTTTTTACTTACCGCTTGTAGGTAATCTTGTAGCGTTTGCAAGTTATTTGCAATCACTACGTGGTCTTTATAGGTGGTGTAGAAAGACTCTTGAAACCCAAAGAAGTAAGGGCCAAAGGCCATTGCTGGAAATTCTTTTAGTCCTAAACGATGCACTAAAAAATTGCCATACTGCATCGAAAACACAGAAGCATTACTGTTTTCAGCAATATTCTTACTAATCTCGTCGAGTTTTTCGATCAGGGTTGTTTGCTGAATTACCAATACTTGCCCGCCAGTGTCGGTATTCCCTAAGGTTGTATGACACAGCATGATTTCCTTACCAATGTTTTCGTAGATATCCGAAAAATCAATGTCAAACTCTGCACTAGCCTTTGTTTTGATGTTTCTCAAACCCGATTTTGCAGGAATTTGGTCGTTTACTGCATCTTCAATTAGGCTATTATCAGAGATAGCCCAATGAGACAAACTTCCCGTAGCATTCGGGATAAAAGCCAAGCAATTAAGAGGTTGAGCTTCTTGTTTTCCGAAAAAGAGGTTGGTTGTTGTATTATTCGTTCCTGTCAAATCGCCATTTTTATTGGCAGACCAAAAGTGATAATTGGGTAAAATCGTCATGAGATAAGGATTCGCTCCCCCTTCTTTTTCAAGAACTAATTTGGCAAAATGAGTAATTGCTTCTTTATTCCAGTAAATGACCGTGCTGCCATTATCTTGATTGGTTGCGGTATTACCTAAGGCTAATTCTTTAGACCATTTTCCTTGGCTATGCAATAACAAGTCTTCGATTAAAATGCTAGAGGTGCTATAAATCAGTAACTTATCTTTGATGATAAACGAGAGGATGATTTTTCCTTGCGGATTGATGACTTCAGAAATCTGTTCTCCTTCGGTAGTATGTGAGATAATACGAGTGCCTGTAACTTTTGTTTTTAAGCTCAATAGTTCTTCCAAAAAGGCATCATCTTTAGGAGATAAGGGTAAGTAGGTGACAGGCTGAATCTGCTCTTTTCCCAGTGGCAAAATGGCAAAGAAAAGCTTTTTCCCTTCAAATAGATGAGTAGTCAATTCTTGGTTAAGTCCTAAATTATCAAAACGTTTGACTTCGTTTATTAAATCAGCAAATAAGGGGAGTTTATGAAGGACGCTTGTATCGGTCTCACTGGCTTGTATGGCTTCGTTTGTTTCGATTAGCACAAGCGTATTATCCGAGATGAAGGTATTCATCATCGCATCGGATGTTTTGGAATTACTATAAAATAGGTATCCTACAATTCCAACAAGAAAGGCACTAAGGAATAGTGAGGCTTTTTTCATATTGAGCATGGTATTTTCAAGAAGCAACTTAGACAAAGTTACGAATTTTTTAACAAGTCGTTGTCAAAGATACTAAACGAGAACACACGTTCCAAAGGAAAAAACTCCTTCAAAACGTGTGTCGCATGATTGTGGGCTTTTTAGTTGTCTTGGGTAAAAGAGACTCTATAGAAAGCTATTGAAACACTTTTTTGGTTGTTGCCAAAGCGGATCCAATTACTTGGTGCATATCGTAGTATTTGTATTCAGCTAAGCGACCACCAAAAATAATATTAGCTTCTTGGTCTGCTAACGCTTTATATTGGCGGTACGTTGCGGTATTTTTCTCATCATTGATTGGATAGTAGGCTTCCATACCACTAGTCCATTCGCAAGGATATTCCTTCGTTACTACCGTTTTTGCTTGCGTTCCAAACTCAAAATGTTTGTGTTCGATAATACGGGTATAAGGAATATGCGATTCAGTATAGTTGACAACCGCATTCCCTTGGAAGTTAGGCTCATCTAAGGTTTCATTCTCAAAGCGTAAACTTCTATATTCCAATTTGCCGAAACGATAATCGTAATATTCGTCGATGTGTCCTGTAAAAACAAGCGTTTCCGCCAAATTCATCCATGATTCTTTATCGGCAAAAAAGTCCACTGAAGTTCTTACTTCAATTCCTTTCAATAATCCTTCCGTCAGTTTGTTATATCCCCCAATCGGAATACCTTGGTATTTATCGTTAAAGTAGTTATTATCGAAAGTAAAACGTAAGGGAAGTCTTTTGATAATAAAAGCAGGTAATTCGGTTGCTTTTCTACCCCATTGTTTTTCGGTATATCCCTTAATTAATTTTTGATAAATATCTGTTCCAACTAGTGAAATCGCTTGTTCTTCCAAATTTTGAGGATCCGTAATACCAGATTCTGCCACTTGCTCATTGATTTTAGCTTGAGCTTCCTGTGGTGTTTTTACCTTCCAAAGTTGGTAAAAGGTATTCATATTGAAAGGCAAGTTATACAATTCCCCTGCATAATTAGCCAGAGGAGAGTTGGTATAACGGTTGAATTCAACAAAAGAATTCACATAGTCCCAGATGGTTTTGTCATTCGTATGGAAGATGTGAGCTCCGTATTTATGAACATTAATTCCTTCTGTTTCTTCGCAATAAATATTGCCACCTAAGTGGTTTCTTTTATCAATAACAAGGCATTTTTTACCTTGTTTTGTTGCTTCATGAGCAAATACTGCCCCGAATAATCCAGCACCTACTATTAAATAATCGTATTGTTTCATCCGTCTTGCCTAGCGTAAGTTTTTAATTTTGTTGTTCAATTCCACACGGAAGTTTACTAACTCTTTGAAGCTCTGCCAACAAACTTTTAAGAGTTTCATTTTTTGGATAGAAACTTCACCTGTAGCACGCTCTTTGTGTACGATTGGAATATTAAACAATTCTTGTCCTGATTTTTTAGCCATAATTGCCAAGAAAATATTGGGAGCAAACGGCACAGGGTTAGGCAGTTGTTCCAATAATTTTTTCAAGAAAGAGCCTTTAATTAGACGGAAAGGAATATTTGAATCCATGATGAAGGTACCATAGACCAAGAACATGCTATAACGTAAAACTCGTGTGATTAACAAACGGAAAATCGCATCGTGGCGAGTTTGACGGAAGCCCAAGATAAAATCAGATTCGCTACGTTTGTTCCATAGTTTTTTTACATCCTCAGGAATGAATTGGTCGTCAGAGTCTGTTTGGAATACATATTCAGCCCCAAGTTCAACGGCTTTTCTATAAGCGTGTACCACTGCATTGCCATGACCACCATTGGGTTGGTGTACGACTACTAATTTTGGATATTGCCCTGCTAGGCCATCCAAGATTTTGCCAGTGCTATCTTTTGATCCATCGTTTACTACGATTAATCGGGTATTCTCTCCTGCAAACTCAGCATCTAAGAGGTTTGACCAAATTTTTACTACGTCGGCCATGCACGCTTCTTCGTTGTAAGCAGGCATGACGATGGCTAATTTAATGCTCATCAAAATGGATTTGTGGGGTAGTGAAGGAGTAATGAAACTCCATTTTATTATCTTAATTGTAGTTGTAAGCTACGGTAATCATATTTGATTTAGGGTATTAAGTAGCGAACCCTTTTTCGTTTTACCTACTACTTAATTGCTTGCTATTGTCACATTACGTTACTAGTGCAAACATTTGCGTTGCAAAAATATGCAATTAAGTTTTAATTATCTCAAGGCATCATCTAAAAATAATTATATCTTAATTTCCTTTAACTGAATCGTTTTAAAGTGAAAAAACTTAGTAGGTAAAATAGCGTTTTAATCCATTGACTGGCTTTTCTATTAAAAACCACGATAAACTGGCTAATACTACGGTGATACCAAAATAGTAAGCCAACTGAAAGGGAACAAAGCTAGCTAGTGCTGGAAAATGGTTATTTAGCTTCGCTAACAAACGTAACGTTGGATGAGTCGCTGGCGTATGATAAAAATTAAATACAAAGTTATGGTATAAGTATAAGCCGTAGCTAATCTTACCAATATAACTGATTACGCTATTTTCTAAGACAGATTTCAAGATACCCTGATAGCCAATTACTGCTCTGAGGATTAGGAAAAAACAGAAAATGGCAGCAATTAAGCGTTCTAATACTAAATTTCCTAGGTTATAATGCCCCTCCAATACGTGTTTAGTTAGGAAGATAACGCCCAAATAAGCGATAAAGCTGAGCCCTAAATATAGGTTTTTATTTAACTTTTCTAGGATGTTTTCTCGATGATAGAGATGTAAGTAGGCCATTAAGCCTCCTAAGCCAAAAGCATCTAAACAGGTAGGCATTGATACGTATTGCACCATCCATTGGTCTCCATGAAAGTAAAGAGCAAGACGTAAGACTACTGATACTACAATCATTACCGCAAAGGTTTTAAGAAAGAACCGTTTGGGTAAAAACAGAATCAAATAGGGGAAAAATAAATAATATTGCTCTTCTACAGCTAAAGACCAAAGGTGGTCGATTACGCCCATCCAACGTTGGTGATAGGCAATGTACAAATTGGTAGCATATAGCAAACACCATCCAACGGTTTCTCGAACAGGAGGAACATCAAGTATATAGCACACAAAAATGGTTAGGAAGTAAATCGGGAAAATACGAATACTTCTACGGATGATGAATTGTTTTACTGAAAACCAGTGACTACGCCCTTGCTGTTCGTCTTTGGTTTTACTCTGAATTAAAATACGAGTAATCAGAAAACCACTCAGTACAAAAAACATGGTTACGCCTAAAGGACCCAAAGGAAGGGTATTGCGTTCGGCTAACCAGTGGTCAACTAGTACTAGACTCACGGCCAAAAAGCGAATGCCATCTAGTTGGGTAAAATAGGTCTCTTTTTCCTTCATCATTTATGTGCTATGTAATTAGTCTGTTTGTATAATTGGAGGTTTGTTACCAATTGGTTTTGATGGTATTTGCCACTTTAGGACGTACTAGTTGAACGGAATCCTGACAGTTGAGTAACTGAATTTTTGTGCCTTCTTTAGTGAGTATACCAATGTGGTAAGTACCTGCCTCAAATTCGTAATTGGCAATATGTGCATCAAAACTACCTATGAATAGTTCTTGACTTAACAGGGCTTTCTTAACACTATTTTTCTTTGTGTGTGTAGGGAAGACGTAACAGCGTTTGGCTGATTTTGCCAGAATATAAATACCATCATCGGCTGTTTTAAAATGAAAGTCTCCACTGCCACTGATAATCAAATCTCCCTTCTCTACTTTACAGACAGCTAATTTGAATACAGGAGCTTGCGGTAAATTGGGCGAAAGTAATTCTGGTAATAAGCCGTCAAAAAATATAGGAGGGTTTTCGTATTTAAAGCCTACCATGAGTGGTTTTTTACCAGAAAAATCTTCGTAAGTCCAATTGAACATGCTGGTAGTTAACCCTTTTCGGTGGAAATCAATGCTAGGCATACTGTGCCAAAAACTCATGAAAAAGCAAGTGATTGCGACTACTAACACCGCTCCGAAATTTATTTTTTGTAGTGAGTTCTTCAGTAACGTAAAGCTTCCTGCATAAAGCGTTATCAGTAACAAGACGCTGTAAATTTTGTAACGACTGGTTAAAATGGTATTGAAACCATAGCCAACCAAACGTGTCCAAGCTACCATTGCGGCTGAAAGTAAGATAAAGGTAATTGTTCCTAACAAAAAGATAGGCCAATTAGCAGGAATACGCCAGCGTTTTTCACGAAAATCAATAGGAAGATTTTTTCCATATATTCCCAACGATAAACCTATCAATAGCAGACCCAAAATGGCACTACGCATAACACGGCCAGCAAGCGGTATTTCTAAGTTCATATCTGCATAGCTTCCTGTAAAAGCAAAGAAAGCTTTAGATAGTTCTTTCAATTGCGAGATGCTTGCCATAGGAGTGGCAGGAGGCTTTTGATAACTCAAGAAATACGCTGCCAGTAGGCAAAGTGTCAAAAGAGCGAATAACCCAAGTTGTTTCCAATTGCCTTTGAGTAGGAGGATTCCCATTAACAAAAATAAGGCAACAAAGCCGTTTCCACTCGTAAACACACCAATGCTAATTAATACCATTGCTTTGATAAATTGCTCTTTTTCGAGTGCCAAAAAAGCGGCGAATACAAAAAAGACAATACCAAAGTTTTGGACAGAAGCCATTCCCCAAAAGGTATTTTCTTGATGTAAAAAAGTAAAGAGTATCCAAGGAATGGGCAACAAATAAACCAACGAAATTCCCTTATGCTTGAAATAACGAACGAATAGCCACAGGATTCCCAGTAGGAAGCCATTACCTAACCAAATGAGTGTTTTATAATTGATAGTGCCTTCTAGCTGATAGCTAATCAATAAAAAGATACGGGTTAGGGCAATGCGATGTTCGTTGTGCTGAGCAAAAATGGCAGCGATTTTATCCGAAATATGGTCGCTCGTATAGTACTTGAGAATGAAGCCTTTTAGCCCATGATCATCTACATAAGGAATATTTATTCCATAGTCAGCAATATAGACGAAGTAACTGGCTATCGGGAAAAGAAAGCAGAGTAACCACGCTAGTTTTAGGATAAATGGGGTATTTTTCACAGAATATTAGTATCTATATTTGTTTCCTTCAAAATCAAAAAGGATAATGGATTGCTTATTTTTTTTCTTTAAAATTACTTTATTCGGTTCGTTTACTGCAATTTGTTGTACGTAGGTTGCTTCTTTAGGCAAATATAGATTGACAAGCTGAGCGTCGTTATTATCAAATTCTCCTGCTTTGCGAGCGATGGCTCTCGAAAAACTCGTTTCGTACATCGAAGGATAGAATACTGTGTCTCCTTCCGCATAATTTTGGATGATTTTTTGGGCAACCGTATGGTAAGGATTGTAAATTCTATCGTGTGACGCCGTATATTTTTGTGGAGAATCTCGGTAAAAACGCACCAAAATACGAGCAAAATTATACGATTGAAATAGCATAATGACAACGAGTCCTAGACCCACTAGCTTATTGGTCTGATACGCTTCTATGACAAACCATGCTACTAAAATAGAGGCAAATGGAAGTCCAAAACTTGTGTAACGGAAGTAAAAACCTGTCATTACGCCTGCATTATAGGCGGATAAAAGAGAAAAGACAAAAGGGATAAAAATGACCAGTCCGCAAAAGAGAAAAATACGAAATTGTTCTTTACTGGCTTTGCGAAGGAGGATTCCTGCCATGGCTATTAGTAGAACAGCCAAGGCAACTACTCCCATTTTCGAGCCTAGTTTTTCATAAAGTCCATTCGTGAAAATAAAGTCATCATTCAAAATGGAAATCCCTCTTTTGAAGAGATTACTCCAACTTGCTAAATCAATAAAGCCTGAGTACGAGGCTGCCAGAGCGGGGTTATTTAAAATGTCTTTGTATAAATTGGTGGCATCTTTGATATACAGAAGAGCGTATTGCCCTGGCCCTTTTGTCATCCAAAGTCCAAAAGGAATAAACATACATACGTAGCAAATGCTTAGCTTTTTAAGTTTATCCCATGTTCTATCGGTCGCTAACCAAAAGAGGCCATGACATAATAAAATGGTGCAATTGAGGTAGTTAGAGAATATACTTAGGATAATTGCTAGGGTATAGGCAATATAGGTTCGTTTGCCTACGCTAGGGTATAGCATTAGTTGCAAGAAGTAATACGAAGCCATAGTACTGAAGAAAATACAGGTCGTATAAAAGCGTGCTTGCTGGCTGAAAATAACGAAGAACGGCTCTGTAGTGGCTAATAAGGCGGCTAAGAGCCCAATCCAGTTCGATTTTAGGATATTTTTTCCAATCAGAAAGACGAATATGATGGTCAACAAATTGAATAGTACCGAAACACTACGGAGGGAGGCATCAGAATGCCCAAAGAGTTTTCCAAAGATATTCATGGAAATTAAATGAACCGTGGCATTACCACTGGTATCACCACGAGCATTGGCATCGAGTAGTTCGGTAATGGTTTTAGGTTGCCAGAAGTCTTTAGGAGTGAAGGTTTTATCAGGAGCCATCAAGGCTTTTTTGCCTCCGATATTTACATTGCCAACGGCGACCATAATTCCCTGTTTTTCATCGCCGAAAATTCCAAAATTTCCGATATGATAAAAGCGTAGAACAGAGGCGAAAAGTAAAATGAAAAAAAGTCCAATATAAGCAGTTTTATTCGACATGCGTTTAAGGCTATTTCGGTAGGATGATTTTACCAGTTTTAAGTCCAAGGAGTTTTTGCTACGAATCGATTTGTCTGTTCAAATGAAACAGCTACTTGATAATGAATGAGTTATCGAATAGTTGATGAATCTGATGTTCAGAAAATCGAGTAGGGTTACTTCATGGATTCGCAAAGTTAACTTTTTGTGCTAAAATTAACTATTTTGTGTCCTGCCTTTCTATGAGGAAAAGAACTGAAGACTATTTTTTCATTATGGTGAATTCGACCCTACGGTTTAGCTTACGACGCTCTTCGGTAGCATTGCTGGCAATGGGTTGTGTTTGACCCCAGCCTTTCGTAGTGATACGTTCTGAGGCAATACCTTTCCCAACTAAATAATCTTTCACCGACTTTACACGCTCTTCTGAAAGCTGTAAGTTTAGCTGAAAATCCCCTTGGTTGTCGGTATGTCCTTCAAAGAGAATTTCGAGACTTGGGAAATCTAGCATTGCTTGAGCAAGTCGATCTAAGTCTTTAAGGGCTTCTGGTTGTAGGGAAGGATCTCCTTGTTTAAAGCTCAAGCTGTTGAGCGTTCCTTTATTACCGATTTCGAGTGGTAGTAGGTAGAAGTTTTGTCTTATTTCTCTATGGTTTTTCTCGTCTGTCAAATCAATAATGTCGTTACTAATAGACAAATAGCCTTTAGCAACAGGCACAAATTCGTAGCGTTTTTGAAGAGGTAAAATATAGGTGAACGTTCCCTTTTCTGGTGTAAACTGCTGACTTTCTTTGAGTTCTTTTCCTGCTTCGTCGTAAGTAATCATTTCTAAATCGCAGGCCACAGGCTTTTTATCGGTAGTCGTTAACACGCTACCTGTTAGTAAGCAAATCGGATTGGCTTGTGCCGATTTAGGAAGTGTAAGTCTAAAAATATCCTCTTTTTTCGTAAACGAACTCACAGAACAGATGTACGCATACTCGCTAGATGCAGGCATGGTAAAATAGGCATCCCATTCGGAGGTGTTGATGGCAGGGCCTAAGTTTTCTGGTTCAGACCAGTTTGTCCAAGTATCGTCCAATCGTTCTGTTTTAAAAATATCATTGTCACCATAGCCAGGGAATCCTTTACTGGAGAAATAAAGGGTTTTAGAGTCTGAGGCAATGAAGGGGCTTACTTCATGTTCTGCAGAGTTGATTGCTTTGCCCATGTGTTTAGGGGCAGTCCATGTATTGTTGGGTTTTTTAAAGCACACATACAAATCTCGTCTTCCGATAGAATTATCTCTTTTGATGGACATTACTAAGACATTACCATTGGGAGCAATACTATAATCGGCGTTTACACTACGGTTATAGTAGTTATCAATTTTAATTTCTTCGGGAAAAGACCAAGTCCCATCTGCCATTTTGTAGGATTTCGAGATTCCTCCCATCATTTTAGAAGGATTGTCTTTATTGTACGTGTTGAGCAGTAGGATTTCCTTTCCATTGGCAGAGACAGCCACTACGTTATTTTTTCCGCCATTATTGATTGGGAATCCTATGTTTTTGGCTTTTTCCCACTCACCGAACTCATTTTGTGTACTAAAAAAAATATCTTGATCTTTTTCTTTACCAAAAATACTTAGGTAGTTCCGTGTATAGAAGAGTGTTTTTCCGTCGCTAGAAATCACGGGGGTTAATTCTTGATGGCGAGAGTTGATACTTTTACCTAGATTTTCTCGGACAACCGTTTTGGGGGCATCCGCTGCAATTTTAATACTGGCTTTAATGGGTTCGCTGAGGTCTGAAATACCGATGGCATCAATCTGATTAGGGCCTTTGATTTTGTCGGTATTGATGATAAGTTTAATGGCAGCAACGCTATACGCTGTTGGTTCTGGGAGAATGATGTTGAAGAAGTTGCCTTTACCAACAATGGTTTGCTTATCGTTTTGATAGATGAGATGTCCTTGTTTTTGAGCGTCGTAGGCTACTACTTTTGAAATACAACCTTGTCCATAATTTTCAGCAACTACTACTTGACGAATAGGCATGAGCGTGTCGAAAGCAACCATGATATAGTCTTCAGTAGCACTATCCACAGCGTAAGGTTGCCATGCACTACCACTTTCTCCATACTCAGGTAGAATATTGGGTTTTCCTAGTGCTTGTACGGCTTTGTACTCAGAATTTTGAAATGGAATTACTCGTTCTGAAGAAAAGGAAATCACCTTACTAGCCCAACGTGTTTTTTGAGCTATTCCAGAAAAATGAAGGTGTAATAAAAAAACAACAAGGGTTATGTACTTATACATGGAAATCAGTTACATTGTTCGGACGGATTACTAACCAATGTTACAAAAACAGTACCAGAAAAAGGCTACTTTTGTTTTTTGAGTTAAAATCCCTAGACTACCCAATTTACTAATTCTATCATTATTTGGTTTTAATTTATCTTTATTTTTTTATAATAGTGAATTCTACTCTACGATTTAATTTTCTCTTTTCTTCCGAATTATTACTTGCCAACGGTCTGGTCGAACCAAAGCCTTGTACTTGAATACGGGTACGGGCAATACCCTGTGCAACCAGATACTTTTTCACCTCTTCTACCCGTTGTTTCGAAAGTAAAAGGTTTTCATTCCAGTCACCCTGATTATCCGTATGTCCCTCCAACAGAATTTCCATACTAGGGTTTTCTTTCATTGTTTGAACGATTTGATTTAACTCACTGTATGAATTGGGCAGTAAATCATATTTACTTTGTTCAAAGTAAACACTGTTCAAGGTCATTTTTTGTCCCGACTCAATAGGCAAGAGATACAGATTTTTCTTCACTTCTCTGAAACTCTTTTCGTCTTCTACATCAAAGCGTTCATTGACAGGCATAAATCCTTTTTTCGATGCCGAGATACTGTACGAACGTTTGGTTGGTAACATCAGTTTGTACTCGCCTGTTTGTGGGTCGTAATTGACACAAATAGTATCGCTATCTTCAAGCGATTCTACATTGATTTTAGCAGCGATAGGTTTATTGTCAGCATAATTAAAGACCGTTCCTGTCACTTGAATAACCGTTTGCGGTTTGATACTTTCGGGTACTTTTAATCGAAAAATATCTTCTTGCCCAATGGCGTTTTCCCTTGAGCTAATGTACGCATAATCGCTTTTTGCACTTAAACAAAAGTAGCCGTCCCACCCATTGGTATTGATATTGGGTCCTAAATTTTCGGGAGTAGACCAGTGTTGCCACGTGTCATCTAAGCGACGACTTACAAAAATGTCGTTATCGCCATAGCCCGCCCAGCCTTTCGTGGAAAAATAAAGTGTTTTGCCATCACTTGCCAAAAAAGGAGCACTTTCGTCTTCGGCAGTGTTAATGTCTTGTCCCATATTTTGAGGTTCCGACCACGTGCCATCTGCTTGAAGAAAGGACGCATAAATGTCTTTTCCTCCAATGGTATTTCGCAGCTTAGCCGTGATAATAAGGACTTTTCCGTTAGGGGATAAGCTATATTCATCGTAGTCCGATAAGTTAACGAAATTTTTAATTTGTAAGGCTTGTGGAAAGCTCCAACCCAAGTGCGTTTTATGAGAAATCGATACGCCTCTGGTCATTCCTTCATTAGGCAAATAGACATTATTGAGAATAATGGTACTTCCATCTTGCGAAATAGAGCAAAGAGCGTTGTGCTCGTCGTTATTAATCGGAAAACTAAATGGCTTGGCTGCTCCCCATGTTTTATCGGCTTGCAAATCGCTATACCAGATGTCTTGTTTTTTTTGTTGCCCCATATTGAGTGGGTGTTCCCAACGAGTATAGTATAGGGTTTTTCCGTCAGGGGCAATAACGGGCGATAGTTCTCGATAAGGTGAATTAATATTTTTGCCTAAATTCTCTTTGATAATGTTAGGTGGTAAGGCTTGTGCTAAGTTGATAGTCGCTCGAATCGG
>JALRIJ010000699.1 GCA_023255485.1 Flectobacillus sp. | reverse complement strand
TCTACAGGTGCTGTCCACTCTAATGTATTGGATTTCCATGGATTTTGTTCTGATTTCTTACCATAGAAGATACTTACAAAGAAATTATATAAGAACACTAATTGGAAAGCTCCACCGATTAAAGCAAATGTTGTAATTAATACGTTCACATTTTGTAAATCGTCAAATAATGGAAAGTTAGTATTTGTGTAATAACGTCTTGGCAAACCTGCCAATCCAATAAAGTGCATTGGGAAGAAAACTCCATAAGCACAAACAGCCGTTACCCAAAAGTGAATATATCCTAAATTTTTATTTAGCATTCTTCCAAACATTCTTGGGAACCAATGGTAGATTCCAGCAAACATTCCATAAAGAGCAGAAATACCCATTACTAAGTGGAAGTGAGCTACAACGAAATAAGTGTCATGCACATTAATATCTAAAGTACTGTCTCCTAAGATGATTCCTGTTAAACCTCCAGTAATGAAAGTAGAAACTAATCCGATAGAAAATAACATTGCAGGA
>JALRIJ010000698.1 GCA_023255485.1 Flectobacillus sp. | reverse complement strand
GAGTGGAGAGTTGCCGTCACCATCCAGCGAAAGCCAAAAACTATAAATTTAACAAACCATTCAAAAAATAAAGCTAGGTACTTTTGAAAGTCCGATTAAAGTTAATAATAAAAATTTAAATGCAAGAAATAAAACAGATGCCTCGACAAACGATGATATAAACTCAAGTCTAAAAAAGCTGAGCCACCAAAGTTAATCAGTGATACTAAATTCATCCGTTAAAAAGAAATCTTTAACTCAAGTAGTTCCAATCGACGCGTTTCTATCCCCAAAATTTGATACAGCAAATTTCAGAATTCTTGACTTAAATAATAAATCTTAAACACCCTTTTAGATAAAACCAAGAAAAGTCGAACCGTTACAATAAATAGACATAAATAGGTTGAGGGTAAAAAAAGAAAAGACCATTGTTTTGAAGCCAAATTAAATCAATTTCAAATCTGATAAAGAAAACGGTCTTACAATTATAATTTGAATTCATATCAAAGGGGTTTTGGGGTTTTGGGG
>JALRIJ010000697.1 GCA_023255485.1 Flectobacillus sp. | reverse complement strand
ATGCAATTTGGAACCATTTCCGTTTCTGACGGAATCTCAATGGGCCACGAGGGAATGCACTTTTCATTGGTATCTCGCGAGGTAATCGCAGATTCAGTTGAAACTGTTATGCAGGCAGAGCGTCTTGATGGCATGGTCACCTTTGCTGGCTGCGATAAATCACTTCCAGGAATGATGATGGCTGCAGCACGCATCGATGTAGCAAGTGTTTTTGTTTATGCCGGATCAACTCTGCCAGGCCAAGTTGATGGCAAAGATGTAACAATTATTGATGCCTTTGAAGCTGTAGGTGCATGTGCACGTGGATTGATCACTCAAGATCGTGTTGATGCAATTGAACGTGCAATCTGTCCAGGTGAAGGTGCTTGTGGCGGTATGTACACAGCAAACACAATGGCAAGTATTGGTGAGGCGATTGGCCTCTCACTACCTGGCTCTGCAGCACCTCCTGCAGTTGATCGTCGCCGTGATACCTATGCAATTGCATCGGGCGCAGCTGTTGTTGAAT
>JALRIJ010000696.1 GCA_023255485.1 Flectobacillus sp. | reverse complement strand
GCTTGCAGTACTTCTGCAGGTGACTCAAGTGACTTCAGGACTTCGTAAGCAGACTTAGGCCCGAACCTTACCTTGCTTAGCTCATGAGCCTTGTAGTTATCTACAGGATCGGATTCAATCCACTGATAAGCCAAAAACTTGATACCATCCCCTTTGACTTTATTTTTATCAAAAGTCAAATTTCCTAGCTCAGGAATGACCTTGTAATCAACACCAGAGAATCCTTCAGTGACTAGCGTGATTCCGTCGAAAGAGTCGGAGTCTTTTTCATACCTGTAAAGAAGCGGAAGATTCCCTGATTCCAAAGCCTCGTATGCTGCAATGCAACACTCGTCGTCAACCTCGCAACCAACTGCTTCCGATGCTTTATACTTATTCCTTAGAAACTTCTTAGCATCTTGTAGGTACACTGGTCGCAGTGTACCGCTCCTATTTCCTTTGTAAGGCTTCGGTAATGATAGGTTATTTCTAAAATTCCAAGTCTCCCCTGCAAAGATTACTACGTCGTC
>JALRIJ010000695.1 GCA_023255485.1 Flectobacillus sp. | reverse complement strand
ATGGTATGACCCGGCGTGTGCAATACTTTGATGGTAAGGTCGCCAATTTTAAATTCTTCGTTGTCTTTTGCAGAAATGCAATCGAATTCGCAAGCCGCATTGGGGCCGTATACAATTTTAGCACCTGTTTTTTTACTTAAGTCTACATGACCAGAAACAAAATCGGCATGAAAATGCGTTTCAAAAATATATTGAATAGTAGCCTTTCTTTGCTTAGCAAGTTGCAGATACGCATCGATGTCCCGTAAAGGATCTACGATGGCAGAAATACCATTACTTTCAATATAGTAAGCTGCTTCTGAAATACAGCCTGTATACAGTTGTTGTACAAACATGATGAAATAAAAATACTACCCTACGAGTGTTTCCACAACTCCTACAACTTCCGCTAAGCGCGTGTAGTTGACAGAATAAAAAATAAACTTGCCTTCTCTTGTAGTTGCAACAATACCAGCTCTTCTTAAAATTGCTAAATGTTGAGATGCTACAGATTGTTCGAGTCTAAGTTTTAC
>JALRIJ010000694.1:269-513 GCA_023255485.1 Flectobacillus sp. | reverse complement strand
GTTTTATTAGATACGAATATAGTTTTAACCTATATTAGAAAATATGCTCTTGTACCAGATGCCTGTTTTATATCAATCGTCACGGTTGGTGAATTAAAGGCATTTGCTCTAAAAAGAAATTGGGGGAAACAAAAAAGAGATGTATTACAAGTAAACTTAGGACGACTACATATTATTGATATTAGCAATACACTAACTGACATCTACGCCGAAATAGACGCTTTTAGCCAAGGTTTGCATCCCG
>JALRIJ010000694.1:0-259 GCA_023255485.1 Flectobacillus sp. | reverse complement strand
TACAATTTCTTCTCGAAATATGGGAAAGAATGACCTATGGATTGCTGCAACAGCCTACTTTTTTGATATTCCTCTACAAACAACCGACAATGATTTCGACCATCTGACTGAATTTGGTCTGAAACTTGATAAAGCATCTCTTTGATAATCAATTATTTATGAAATTATATAGCACAAACCACCAAAGTCCTGATGTAGATTTAGCCGAAGCGGTTTTTCGTGGGCTTCCACCCGATAACGGACTTTATATGCCAACTGA
>JALRIJ010000693.1 GCA_023255485.1 Flectobacillus sp. | reverse complement strand
GGCATTGTTGGCGGTGGTAGTAATTACTACGTTTCCTGTACCATTGCCATAGGGGTTTTTCGTATCTACCCCAACAACCGCAGTGCTAAGGTTAAGATTAGATGGAGCTACAAGCGAGCCAAAACTGTATTCAGGCTGTTTGCAAGCACTGAAGGCGATTGCCGTAGCAAGAAAGATAATGAAAACGGATGCTATATTTTTGAACATGATTTCCAGATGTTAAGTATCAATGGATTGTTTAAATGAAACCAATAAGGTTTCAAAAACCTTATTGGTTTCGAGTCTAGTAAAGCGAAATATCGTCGAATAAATACGTGAAATTTGCTGAGCCATTTCCAGCTGTACCGTTATCAAAAATGAGTACTACTTTTTGATACGATTTAGCGGTGTTAATCGTGCTATAATCGAAGCTTAATTCTTCCCAAGCGTTGGCTTTGGTTGTGCTAACTTCTTTTTCAAAGTTGACACCTCCGTCAGTTAAGTTTTCTACTTTCAACAATACTTTTGCTCCAACT
>JALRIJ010000692.1 GCA_023255485.1 Flectobacillus sp. | reverse complement strand
ATATTGCCAATACCATCAAGGATATTAGACGAGCACTTATTGACGCCGACGTTAACTTTAAAATAGCCAAAGAATTTACCGAAAAAGTTAGGAACAAAGCCGTTGGTCAAAAAGTAATCAACGCGGTAAGTCCTGGACAATTGATGGTAAAAATTGTGCAAGATGAACTTACCGAATTGATGGGTGGCGAAGCTGTTAATTTTAACGCTGTTGGAAATCCAGCTGTTATTTTAATTGCAGGTTTACAAGGTTCTGGTAAAACAACTTTTACAGGAAAACTCGCGAATCATTTAAAAAATAAATTAGGTAAACAACCACTACTTGTTGCAGCGGATGTGTACCGTCCTGCAGCGATTGATCAATTAGGTGTACTTGCTGGTCAAGTGGGTGTAGAAGTATATTCGGAAGTAGGAAATACAGATCCTGTAGCGATTGCAAAAGCAGCTATTGCGCATGCAAAAGCAAACAATAAAAATGTAGTGGTTATTGACACCGCGGGCCGCCTTGCAGTTGATG
>JALRIJ010000691.1 GCA_023255485.1 Flectobacillus sp. | reverse complement strand
ATTTTTTAGCTTAACTTGTTGAAAATAAAGAACTATTAAAAAGTCTAAGGCCTTACTAAACAGAGGCCTTAGGTGTTATTGATTTAATTGAAGATGTTGCTATAATGATTTTCATAGTTTTTTCAAAACATTCAAGTTAGTTCTAAATCCCAAAATAATTTGCCCGTAATACTAGCTAGCTTAATTACAGATTTAATCCATTAGAGGTCATCATGAGTAAAAATATTATCCATCTATCAGACGCAACATTCGAAACTGAAGTGCTTCAATCTACTATCCCTGTGCTAGTCGACTATTGGGCAGAATGGTGTGGTCCTTGCAAAATGATTGCACCGATTCTTGATGAAATATCTAAAGACTACGACGGCAAATTAAAAATTGCTAAATTAAATATTGATGAAAATGCACAAACGCCAGCTAAATTTGGCATCAGAGGCATTCCAACTTTAATGATTTTTAAAAATGGTAATGTCGAAGCAACTAAAGTCGG
Organism: Flectobacillus sp.; assembly: GCA_023255485.1. Lineage (GTDB taxonomy): Bacteria > Bacteroidota > Bacteroidia > Cytophagales > Spirosomataceae > JALRIJ01. Next base: position 27 of record JALRIJ010000691.1, on the reverse strand, counting down.
TGCCTTATCAAAATCCCAATTAACCAC
>JALRIJ010000690.1 GCA_023255485.1 Flectobacillus sp. | reverse complement strand
AAACGACCTTCTGAAAGAAGGATTAAATAATCGTTATCGTTTTCTGTACGATACACTTGGTGTACTTGAGGTTTAACTTCAACCCACTTGTAGCCACGTAAATAGTTGGTGTCGATTTCAGTGTCAAAGTGACCGATGTTACAAACAACAGCGCCTGCTTTTAAAGTATCAAGCATTGCAGCGTCACATACGTGGTAGTTACCCGTTGTTGTTACAATAAGGTCAGTATTTTGAAGAAGGTCAAGGTTGATGTCTTCTTTTTTGCCCGTTGGCACACCATTTTTGTATGGAGAAACAACTTCGTAACCATCCATACATGCTTGCATTGCACAGATTGGATCAACTTCAGTAACACGTACAATCATACCTTCTTGACGAAGTGATTGCGCAGAACCTTTACCTACGTCACCGTAACCAATCACAAGCGCACGACGACCAGATAAAAGCATATCTGTACCGCGTTTGATGGCATCATTTAATGAGTGACGGCAACCGTATTTGTTGTCATTTTTAGATT
>JALRIJ010000068.1 GCA_023255485.1 Flectobacillus sp. | reverse complement strand
AAACATTCATTCAAGATAGGTTCGACGATGCTACGAAAGTCGGTACTGCGCATTGGAGCGGCCATGGTTCATGTCCTCCTATTAGATTGCCGTACCTGCCGCACCAGCAAACTGGAACTCGGCAATAGTGGCACGAACGATGGTGTAAGAATCACCCCAAGCATTGCCGGGGTACGGAGCCAAGTCAACAATACGCATCTGAGCACTGTTACCTGCGCCGACCAAAGTGGTAGATAGTAGTGTGAAAATTCGCCTCAAGAGAGAAGCTTTTCAAGCAAATATTATAAAGCTATCGAATACCAATTTTCTAAATACCTTACGAAGTAAGTTAAATTGGGGACTTGATATAAGAAACTAAATATCCTATTTTACTACGGATTAAGGTAGTGAATAAATCGACTAAACGAAACAAGCTTGTTTTTGTACTAGCATAAAATACCAAAAAACTAGTTTTATCGTTACTAATTTAAGTTCTGAAAGAAATAGTAAAACGAAACGGTAGTTCGGATAAATAAATTGCTCGTTTGCTATTTTATGTTAAAAACTACTAAAAATCAGATGAATAAGAAACATTACTTTTGGATTGCCTTACTCTTTTCTTGCTTGTTTACTCAAGAAATAACTGCTCAGTTTAAAGTGGGAAATTTATTTGGAGGAGAAAATGGCAGGAGAACGCATAAAAATAAAATATTTCAAGCTTATTCTACGGTAAGCTTAGGAGGCGGGTCTTCAAATTATTATGGAGATTTATCTCCCTATAATCGCTTCTTTCAATCAACACTTAATGGTCTTCGTTGGAATGCGAATTTCAACTATACTCGTCAGTTATCACCTACTTTTGGGCTACGTTTTGGTTTAACATGGGCTAGAATATTTGGCGATGATAACAAAATGGAGGGCGTGTCAGGGTATGAAGTGAATTTTATCCGAAATCTACACGTGCGTAATGATATTAAAGAACTTTCTGTTATTGGCGAATACGATTTAGTTCGCACAGAGCGTTCTTATAACCGACGAGCGGCTATTGTCCCTTATTTGTTAGGTGGTGTTGCGGTTTTTGCTCATGATCCAATGGCTAAAACACCTTCGGCTGTTACTCCCGGTATTCCAACTAATGAGTGGGTTCGCTTACAGCCTTTAGCATTGGAAGGAGTAAGTTATTCGCTGATAGGTGTTTCTATTCCTGTGGGTATTGGTGTACGTTATCGCATGAACAAATCATGGGATGTTGGCTTAGAATTAGGCTATCGTTATACGTTCACGGATTATTTAGACGATGTGAGTGGCAATTACACCGATCCCGTGAATCTCCCTGGTAGTTTAGCTCAACTTATGAGTAATAGAACATTGGAGCAAGTAGCAGCTTATAGCGGAAAAGATAGAAGTGCATCAGCTGCGGCATTTTTGACTACTAATGGTATTCCTTTCCCTACTGGTAATCCTTTTGCTAATCCTATTCCAGGGTTTACAAGTGATACCGACCCAAGAGGAAGTCCCAAATTGAAAGACTCGTATATGCTTACTACGATAAAGTTGATTTATCATATCGAACCCAAAATTAAGTGCCCGGGCGTTCGATAGAGAGACAATCTCTTGCGAATGATATAAATACCATGGCTATCTGAGTTAAGATAGCCATCTTAATTTTAACCATAAATGAATAGACAGTTTGTACTAAATGTGTTCATATTACACTGCTTTTGTTGTTTTGCTTTGGTCGCACAGAAAGTAGAAATCGGCGGAGGCTTTGGAGCTATGAACTACAAAGGAGATATGGCTCCGAGTTTAAATCCTTCATTGGCAAAGCTAGGTGGACACGTGATGTTTCGCTATAATCTGAAACGAGATTTGAGCTTTCGGGCAAGTGCTACGATGGGGTCAATCTATGGAGATGACAAGAAGGTTGATGACCCCTTTAATCAGCAAAGAGGTATGTCTTTTACGACTAAAATCACAGAGTTAGCGTTGTTGGCAGAATATAATTTTTTTACGTATCAGTATAATCGCTACCATAAAGATTGGAGTCCCTATGTTTTTGGAGGAGTAGGCTTTATGAAGTTTACACCCAATACTCTTGCCATTTATGATTATCGTCAAAATCAAGTAGTGTTACCTTTTGGGGTTGGAATAAAATACAATGTGCATGGCCCATGGGATTTGAACCTTGAGTTTGGCACACGCAAAACCTTTACAGATTATTTAGATAACTTAGGAGGAGATCATCCCACTGTTCCGAAAAATCAACAAAATGATTATAGTACAGGAGATTTATATTATTACACGAGTTTGACTGTTACATACAAATTCTTTAAGATATTTTGTCCAGACTGATACTGCCTTGAGTCGTAGTATCAGTACTAAAATGCCCTTCTTTTTTCTACAATCCTTGCGTTCTTGCGAAGATATTCCTTTCATAAAGCCTTAATAAGCTAATCCTCGATTTTGAATAGGGTCTGGAATTCGTTAAATTTGTACTCTTATCGCTAATTAATTGGTTTACATGCTTTTGATGTACATCCTTTCTAAGTTGAAAGCGATAAGAATATAAGATTCCACAGTTTTTAGGGAGTAAAACCCTCATAGAAGCTACTTTCATAAATTCAAGCCGACTAAAAGTCTGTTAAAAAGTGTTAAATCAGTGAAAGAACAATTAGATCTCAATAATCTCCCACAGCATATTGCCGTTATTATGGACGGGAACGGACGTTGGGCCAAACAACAAGGATTTGTTGACCGTATTTTTGGACATAGAAATGCCCTCAAGGCAGTCAAAGAAGTCATTGAAGGTTGTGGTGAATTAAGAGTAAAATACTTAACCCTCTACGCATTTTCTACTGAAAATTGGAACCGTCCGCAAGCAGAAGTGGATGGCTTGATGAATTTATTAGTAAAAAGTATTCAAGACGAGTTACCTACGATGCACAAGAATAATGTGCGTTTGGATACAATCGGCGATACGGATTCATTGCCAGATTATTCAAGAAAACACTTGTTAGCGGCCATCGAAGAAACCAAAAATAATACGGGCTTAACGGTTATTCTTGCCTTGAGTTATAGTGGCAAGTGGGATATTACGAATACCGCTAGAACCTTGGCTCAACAAGTAAAAGACGGTGTGATTGGAGTAGAAGATATTACAGAAGACTACTTCGAGAAAAATCTGAATACCAAAGGGATTTTAAATCCCGATTTGATGATTCGTACTGGAGGAGATCACCGGATCAGTAATTTCCTGTTATGGCAGTTAGCTTATGCAGAGTTATACATCTTTGAAGAACTTTTCTGGCCAGACTTTCGCAAAGAGCATTTACACGAAGCCATTCTTGATTATCAGGTTCGAGAAAGACGTTTTGGTAAAACTAGTGAGCAAATAAAATCAGAACAGAGAAACAAGTAACATCAACATGTTGAGTCTAAAATGAGAAGTCCCATAAGCCTAACCCGTTTCTATTATTTTATACTCAAATCTTATAATGAATACCAAAATGGTGTTGTACAGCAATACAACCAAAAATGATACAATGAAGAAATACACATTGATATGCTGCTTAACCTTATTTTCGTTCGTAGTACAGGCTCAGTTTCGCCTGGGGGGAGCAGGTTTTGGACGTTCTAATACGAGTAGTTTAGAACTGAATTATGCCGAACCTAAGGAATACGAAATTGCAGAAATTACCATTACAGGTTCAAGATTCTATGACGGAAATTCGATGATTACATTATCGGGCTTACGAGTAGGGGATAAAATCAAAGTTCCTGGGGATGCCATTACGTCAGCTATTAAAAAGTTGATGGGACAAGGTATTCTTGAGGATGTTGAGGTTGCAGCTTCTAAAGTGGAAGAGGGTAAAATATGGTTAAATATTGCCCTCAAAGAACGTCCTCGTCTCTTTAAAATGGAGTATGTAGGTACGAAAAAAGGAGAAATAGAAACCTTGAATGATAAATTAAAAACTTACAAAGGGAAAATCGTAACGGCTACCGTTAAAAAGAATATGGAATTGGCAATTAAACGCTTTTTCCAAGATAAAGGCTTTTTGAATGTAGGGTTGCGTCTTGCAGAACATGTTGACTCTACTCGTGGTAATAATGCTACGATGAAGGTGTTTGTAAGCAAAGGAGGGAAAGTGAAGATTTCAAAAATCGACTTCGATGGCATAAAAGAATTACCTTTATCTACCCTAAAACGTAAGTTAAAAAGTACAAAGGAGAAAAAGTTCTGGAGAATATTCTCTCCTTCAAAATATATTCCTAATAAATTTGAAGAAGATAAAGAGAAGCTATTGGCGTACTTTAATAAAAATGGTTATCGTGATGCTCGTATCTTGTCTGATTCTGTTATTAAAGATTCAGACAATACGGTTCGTATTGTGTTGAACATGGAAGAAGGGAAACAGTATCACTACCGTAATATTTATTGGGAAGGTAATTATATCTATTCGGATTCAGTCTTAACAGAATTATTAGGAGTGAAGAAAGGAGATGTTTATAATACGGAAGACTTAGAAAAACGTTTGAATGGTAAGCCACAAGAAGACGTAAGTTCGGCTTATATGGATAATGGTTATTTATTCTATCAGTGCGAGCCAGTGGAATCCGCTATTGAAGGAGATTCTATCGATATTACGTTCCGCTTAAGTGAAGGTAAGCAAGCAACGATTAATAAGGTCATTGTGAATGGAAATACGAAAACTTCCGACCACGTAGTAATGCGTGAAATCAGAACGTTACCAGGCCAGAAATTTAGTAAATCTGCCATCATTCGTACTGTTCGTGAGCTCTCAACAATTGGTTATTTTAACCCAGAAAAAATTACACCTAATCCAATTCCGAAAGCAGATGGTACCGTTGATATTGAATATAATGTAGAAGAAAAGCCTTCTGACCAGATTGAATTATCTGGTGGTTGGGGTGGTTATATCGGTTTTGTGGGTACGTTAGGGGTAACCTTTAATAACTTCTCTGCTAAAAATATTACCAATTGGGAATCTTGGAAACCACTACCTTCTGGCGATGGACAAAAGCTTTCTGTACGTTTTCAGGCAAATGGTAGTGCATACCAAAACTATTCCTTATCATTTACGGAGCCTTGGTTGGGAGGTAAAAAACCAAACTCGTTCTCGATTACTTTGAGTAGAAATATCTCGTATCCGTACAAGATTCAGCAGTATAATGCTTACAATAGTTATTCAACCTACGGTTCTAGTTACTATGGAAGCAACTATTATAACACGCTTTCAACAAGCTCAACAAGCGATAGTGCTGTGGCTGCACAAAGTGACGCTCACTTCAATAGCACTTCCCTTTCGTTTAGCTTAGGAAAACGCTTAAAATGGCCAGATGATTATTTCTCGTTAAGTAACTCGCTTTCGTTCCAATTAATTGATATTAAAAACTTGGGCTCAAGCTATTATGGTTACCCAGACGGAAAGTCGGTTTCAATTGCGTTTACGACCAATTTCTCTCGTAACAGTATTGATAACCCTACCTTCCCTCGTTCGGGTTCGAGCTTCTCGTTATCGGCATCTTTAACTCCTCCATACTCGTTGTTGGGAGGAAAAACTAATGGAGGTTTAATTGAATACCATAAGTGGATGTTTGATGGTAGCTGGTTCACTCCAATTACCAATAAGTTGGTTTTCCACATGAGAGCCCACATGGGTTTCTTGGGGTCGTATAACAGAAATAAGGATATTACTGCTTTTGAACGTTTTGACGTAGGTGGTTCGGGTATGGTGACTGGTTACACGGTTGCGAGTCGTGACATCATTGGTTTACGTGGTTATAAAGATCGTGTATTTGGTTCTCAAGGGACATTACCAAATGCAGGGGTTGCTTACAATAAATTTGTAATGGAGGTTCGTTACCCTGTTTCGTTAAACCCATCGGCGACAATCTTCTTATTAGGTTTTGCTGAAGGTGGAAATAACTTTGGTACTTACTCTGATTATAATCCATTCAAATTGTACAAATCAGCAGGGGTTGGGGCTAGAATCTTTATGCCAGCGTTTGGTATGATTGGTATTGATTACGGTTTCGCCTTCGATAATGTACCTGGTCAGTCGGATAAAGGACACAATGCCTTTACCTTCTCTATTGGTCAGCAGATTAGATAGTTTGCCTAAAATTTGAGGGTAAAAATGTTAAGGACTTGTTAAAGACAACAAAAAATAGCAACTTTATCCAATATGCCCGTATAACGAACGTTACTATTCTTGAAAAACAACACTGCTAGTTTGGCCGTTAAAGAGAAGCGACTAAACACATAGCTAACAGTTCGAAGTAGTAAAGTTTGGCTGTCGAATATGAATTAGCTAATCCCTTTATAATAAAGCTCCTAGCTATACTAGTGCGTGTTTTTCAATGATACGGAAATATTTATTCGTCTAATTAATTTTCATAAAAGGTGAAAAAGCAGATAATTTTACTAATTTTGATTTTTGTGGGTACTGTATTTTCGGCCACCGCACAGAAATTTGGCTACATCGATACGGAGTTTATAACTTCAAAAATGCCTGATTATGAAAAAGCTCAATTAGATATTGAAGCTTTGACGGATAAATGGATTAAAGAAATAGCCGCTAAGAACGAAGAAGTAGAGAAGCTTGAAAGAGCCTATCGTGCAGAGGAAGTGTTGCTGACAGAAGAAATGAAGCAACAACGTCAACGGATGATTGCTGATAAGCAAAAGGATGTGAGAGCTCTTCAAAATAAAGTCTTTGGTATTAATGGTGATTTAATTAAGAAAAAGCAAGAGTTAATGAAGCCTATTCTGGATGAAATCGCAAAGGCTGTAGAAAAAGTAGCTCGCCAAAAACGCTTAGACTTTTTGTTTGATAAGTCTTCGGACGGACTAGCGATGCTTTATACCAATCCTATACATGATTATACAGATTATATCATGGAAGAATTAGGGATTTCAACAGAGCAGTTGAAAGAAAAAGAACGAGAAAAACAAGTGAAAGAGGGAGAGGAGCAGGGGGAAAATAATGATAGTAAGAGTTCAGCAAAACCCAAATCAAAAAAATAATTAACCAATCAAAACAACAACAATGAGAAACAAATTTTTAATTGCCTTATTTGCTTTAGTTACCTTAGCAACTGCGAGTGCAAATGCTCAACAAAAAATCGGATACATCAGCTTAGATTATATCTTGAACCAACTTCCAGAAGCGAAACAAGTAGAAACTGAATTAACGACTACGCAGAAGCAATATGAATCAATGTTGCAAGCAAAAGCAAAAGACTTCCAAACGAAATTGGCTGATTACGAAAAAAATGCTGCTACAATGGCGGACGTAATCAAAGCAGATAGAGAAAAAGAATTACAGTCGTTACAAAGCTCAATCGAAGAATTCCGTCAGAATTCTGCTACTTCATTACAGAAAAAGCAACAACAATTATTACAACCATTGTTGAAAAAGATTGAAGATAATATGCACACAGTAGCGAAAGAAAATGGTTATGCTTTCGTATTTAACTACGATGCAGGTCAAGGAACAACTCCTATCGTTTTACATGCTCCAGAAGATGCAAACATCTCTGACTTAGTATTGAAGAAAATGGGTGTTACGCCAAAACCAGTTACTGCTCCAGCGGCAACTCCAGCAACAACAACTGCTCCAGCAGCAGCTCCAAAGAAATAAGATTGATGAATCTTGTCTCACAAAAAAAGCGTTTGAGAATTCTCAAACGCTTTTTTTGTGACCTGTGTATTAAAATCTAGGAATCAACATAGGCACTTCTTTTTGGTACTTTTGATACGTACTACCGAAAGTCTCTACGAGTTTCCTTTCCTCAAAGTAAATGCCTATACGAATATAAGCAGTAAGCGATAATGCTGTCACGCAGCTAACTAGTGTACCTGAAAAACCAAAATTACCCCACACGAATAAGAGTATTCCTAAATACAATGGGTGACGAACAATCTCTGATAACTCATCTCGTTTAAAAACTCGTTTCTCTTCTACTCCCTCCAAGGCATTCAAGCCTAAGAAATCTTTAAAACCATAGCTCTTTAAAGAAATGAAAGCTAAATAAACACCAGAAGTCATCATTAAGCCCCCTAGAATATAATTCATGGTGCCTGTCGGTAAAATCACTTCAGATGGAAGTTGCTGTTGCCAGATCAGAATAGGGATAAGTAATAAAAAAGCTATCAAATTGTAAATAAGACGATAATAAATGAAAAATCTTCCCAAGATACCCTTGAGAAGATTTTTACATTTATTCGATGCTAAAAGGGTGTGAACAATGCCGTAAGCAAGCCACACTCCAGCAAGAATAAACGCTAGTTTCATACGTGTTTATATATTATACTTCTTCAGTATTGATAATGGTTGATTCGTTTGTCGGGTTTTCTGTTTCTTGTTTTGGAGTACTTTCTGTAGGTACTACATTAAAGAAGGTATTTTGCCAAATTAAAATCGCTACAACACCGCAGAATATGCAGGCATCTGCAAAGTTAAAAATGGGCGTTGAATACCAAGTGCCTCCCCAAAGAGGAACCCAGTCTGGAATCCAACCTTGATAAGGGTCAAAAAAGAACATATCAATTACTTGGCCATGAAACCAAGGGGTAGGAGAGTCAGCAGGTTGATTATGTAAATAAACGCCATAAAAAGTACTATCTACGACGTTACCGATTGCTCCACCCAAAATCGCAGCAATACTCCATAATAGACCTGCGTGAGCTTTTTGTTTGGCTAATTTAATTAAATATGCACCAATCCCTACCATGGCAAAGATTCGGAAAATGCTCAGTACTATTTTGGCATAACCCTTAGGTAAAAAATCAAGCGTAATGCCAAATGCCATTCCTTTATTAAGGACATAATGTAATTTCAACCAGTCACCAATTAACGCTACTTCATTTCCTTCATATTGGAGGGAATGATGGATTGCTAGCTTAATAACTTGGTCTAAAACAATAAGGAAAAAGGTAAGCCAAAAATACTTGTATGGAGAACGAAACATGAATCCGAATGTTATTGATTAAAGGGTATGTTGTTTACTTCGACCCGCAATTTACGAAATATCATTGGCAGCCCGCAATAAAAACGCAAAATTGTGAGATTAGCCGTTTTGTCTGCGAAGCAACTCCCGTTTGATAAGAGCAAATTCACGATGAGCCTGATCTTCTACCGACGTGTTTTCATTCGCATGGTTAAATAGGAAAGGTAATACATCTTCTACAGGGCCATAAGGAACGTATTTCGATACGTTATAGCCTGCTTTGGCTAATGAATACGAGATATTGTCAGACATTCCTAGTAGTTGAGCAAAGTGAAAATGCTTATTGGCTCGTACGATATTATGCTTTTCCATAAGACTTACTAGGTGTTTACAACTTACTTCATTGTGAGTTCCAATACATACAGAAATCGTGTCTACATGCTCCACAATATAGGTAATGGCTGCATCAAAATGCCAGTCCGTATCCTCCTTAGAATCGAATATTGGCTCGCAATAGTTTTCTTCATGAGCCTTCTGGCGTTCTTTTTCCATATAAGCTCCTCTAACTAGTTTCACTCCCAATAAATACCCTTCTTCATGGGCATTTTCAGTCGCATCTTTGAGGTTTTGAAGCATGTCTTTTCGGTACATTTGAAACGTATTGTAGACCGTAGTAATTTCCTTGTTGTATTTTGCCATCATACCATAAACGAGGGTATCAATGGTATCTTGAATCCATGACTCTTCAGCATCAACTAAGACGGAAACTTTTTTCTCAAATGCTCGCTTACAAATGATATTCATGCGTTCTCGAACTCGCTCATAAGCCGCTTTTTCATCCTTAGTAAGCTCAATTTCAGATTGAACCTTCTCTAATATCTCAGGAGGAGCAATACTTGAAACCTTAAAGACTGAAAAAGAGATACCATCATTCGTCTCTGCATTATCAATTGTTTTTAGTAGCTCATTCGTGATTTTTTCGTAGTTTTTTTCGGTTTCTACAAGACCAACAGAGTAATCTAAGATCGCTCTGATTTTGTTGTCGTATAATGGTTTGATTGTACTATTACATTCTTCTATATTTTCTCCACCACAGAATTGTTCGAAAAGGGTGGTTTTTATCAGCTTTTTGATAGGAAAATGAAGAAAAATAAACAGTTTGATAAAAAAAGTCCCTAACTTTACAAGCCAATTCTTATCCATACATGAGTAAATGAGGAAAGTCTTTCTTAATTGAAAGTTAGACTTGGATGCAAAAGCAACAGAAGTATCATCAAATGATAGCACACTTGCTTCGAGCATCGGTTTTTTAGAAGGCATTTTTGTCATTTTAGTAGCCGTAAATCTTCAAATTGTACTTTTGGAAGGTAGTTATTGATTGTTTTGCTGAAAATTAGACATCAGTAAAACGTAGCAAATATAGTATATTAGAATAATACAAAAAATCAAAAGATACTAATAATTTTAATAGCTACGCTATATCCTTGATATTTCAGTATATACGTTTCTTTTGAGTCCTCGTTTGCTTTCTATTAATTGTTGTAATAGTTATATTTTTTAGTGAAGTGTTTGGCTTGTCAAAGAGCCTATTTTAGTGTAGTAATATATTTTCAATTTGAATTAATACTATTTGCCCAATGAACGCAAATTTAGACGTAGTGCCGATGCAGGAATGGATTAATACTGGCGGCAAACCACTTATTATCGCAGGTCCTTGTTCTGCTGAAACAGAAGAACAAGTACTTGAAACAGCCAACCGAATCAAAGCGGAAGGTTATGCACACATTATGCGTGCAGGTGTATGGAAGCCACGTACTCGTCCAGGAAGTTTTGAAGGCATGGGAGAACCAGCTTTACAATGGTTAGCTGAAGCAAAAAAACAAACTGGATTACCATTAGCAATTGAAGTAGCAAATCCTGAACATATTGAGTTAGCATTGAAATATGGTGTTGATGTATTGTGGATTGGTGCAAGAACAACGGTAAACCCATTCAACGTACAAGATTTAGCAGATGCGTTGAAAGGTGTTGATATTCCTGTATTAGTGAAAAACCCAGTGAACCCAGACTTAGCTCTTTGGGTTGGTGCTTTTGAACGTTTACAAGGTGCAGGTATCAAGAAATTAGGTGCTATTCACCGTGGTTTCTCTAACGCTCAGGAAACAAAATACCGTAACTCTCCAATGTGGCAAATGGCCGTTGAGATGAAGCGTTTGTTCCCTCAGTTACCAATGATTGGTGACCCTTCTCATATGGCTGGTAAGCGTGCGTTGTTGATGGAATTATCTCAACGTATTCTTGACTTGAACTATGACGGTATGATCATCGAAACACACCGTGATCCAGATAAAGCTTGGTCTGATGCTTCTCAACAAGTAACTCCTGAAGTATTAGGAACTATGTTACGTGAATTGGAAGTTCGTCAAGCAAATTATGGTGCTGACTTTACAGATGAATTAGCTGCAATGCGTGCTAAAATTGACAATATCGACCGTGAATTAATGGAAGTATTGGCAACTCGTATGGCTATCGTTGAAAAATTAGGTGAATACAAACGTGATAAAAACGTGGCTGTATTACAACTTGACCGTTGGAAGGCTGTTCACGCTGACCGTGCAAAACAAGCATCTGGTTTAGGCTTATACACTGAATTTGTAGAAGAATTGTTCAAGTTAATTCACTTGGAGTCGATTCGTAAACAAACAGAAGTAATGAATGCTTCAACTACTGTTTAATTAGATACAGGTCATCGAAAGGCTATTTCCGAAAGGAAGTAGCCTTTTTTGTTTTATTCCATAGCATCTATGGTCAGAATCTGTTATTTTGCAATTATTTTAAACTTTATTAGAAACAATAAACACATTCTTTCGTCGTACTTCTATAACAGAGATGATTTAATTAATTCAAATGAATTCAAGCAGTAGAGATGGTATCCGTTTTTTGTCAAAATTAACCTTCAGAAGAATCTGGAATGCCCTTAAAATAATAGTTGGTTTTTATTATTCTAAGATTATTCAAAAACCAGTAATGATGGGTTTGCCAATGAGTATTTCTTTTGAGCCTACTACCTCTTGTAATCTAAGATGTCCTGAATGCCCAAGTGGTTTACGTTCCTTTACTCGTCCAATAGGAATGCTAAAAGAACAATTGTTCAAGCAAACCATCGACGAATTAGCAAGTACCCTTTTATACTTGATTTTCTATTTTCAAGGAGAACCTTATTTACACCCTCAGTTTCTAGAATTGGTTTCTTATGCTGTTAAGAAAGGAATTTATACGGCAACTTCGACCAATGCTCATTATTTGACGGATGAACAAGCCAAAAAAACAGTAGAGTCGGGCTTAGACCGTTTGATTATTTCAATAGATGGTACCACGCAAGAAACGTATCAGCAATACCGAGTAGGGGGAAATTTAGAAAAAGTCATTGAAGGAACAAAAAATGTGATTAAATGGAAAAAAACACTAAATTCTTCAACTCCTCATGTTATTTTTCAGTTTTTGGTCGTTAAACCGAACCAACATCAGATAGACGAAGTTAAAGAATTAGCGAAGCAGCTTGGCGTGGATGAAGTAGGACTCAAAACGGCTCAAATTTATGACTATGAAAACGGTTCTGAGTTAATTCCTACCCTTGAGAAATATGCTCGTTACCAGCAGCAAGCAGACGGTTCATATCGTATCAAAAATAAATTGGTGAATCATTGCTGGAAAATGTGGCACTCTTGTGTCATTACTTGGGATGGCCTCGTAGTACCTTGTTGTTTTGATAAGGATGCAGAATTTCGCTTAGGTAATCTCAAAGAACAAACGTTTACGAAGCTGTGGAATGGAGAAAAATATCGTAGTTTTCGCCAAACATTAATACATTCTCGCCAAGAAATCGAAATGTGTAAAAATTGTACGGAAGGAACGCAGGTATGGCAGTAACGCTATGTATTCCTTAATTGCCAGTAGAAATAACCCTTTTAAAATTTTATAAACTTACCTTGACAAAATGCAAATTGGATTTTTAGCAGTTAATTGGATTGATATTTTTGACATATTACTAGTGGCGTTTCTCTTGTATCAAATTTATACCTTGATACAAGGAAGCATTGCGAACAAAATTTTTCTTGGATACCTTACTATTTATGTGGCCTATCTCTTTGCCAAAGCTTTGGGAATGGAGCTACTTTCTGCTATTCTAGGCCAGTTTATGAACGTAGGAGTGTTGGCTCTCTTAATTATTTTCCAACAAGAAATTAGACGTTTTTTAATGATGCTAGGGCGTTCAAGCTCTGTACAGCAAAATACCTTACTACGACGCTTATACACGCCTAAAACCAACGAAGAAAGCTCTCTTAATGTGCTGGCCATTGTGGAAGCTTGTAAGTCGATGGCATCAACCTATACAGGAGCATTAATTGTAATTGAGTATCAAGATGATTTAACAAAATTTATTGAAACAGGAGATTTCTTAAGTGCAGTGGTATCTAAACGGATGTTATTGACGATTTTTCAGAAAAACTCTCCCTTACACGATGGGGCGGTGATTATTAAAAATGCTCGTTTATCTGCCGCAAGATGTATGTTGCCTATCTCTGAAAGTGGAACCATCTCTCCAGCTTTAGGATTTCGACACCGTGCCGCCTTAGGAATGAGTGAACAAACTGATGCTGCGATTGTAGTCGTATCGGAAGAAAAAGGGGAAATCTCTTTTGTGCATAATGGAAACATTTACCGTAATGTAACGCCACAAGATTTGGAAACAAGAATAACCGCTTATTTAGCAAAAGAACAATAAAAAAAAGCCTCTACAAAGAGGCTTTTTTTTATGATAAATTAATAATCAGTAGGGGCTTGT
>JALRIJ010000689.1:263-520 GCA_023255485.1 Flectobacillus sp. | reverse complement strand
AGGAAACGTTGTTTTCCACTCTCTGGTTAACAAGTCAAAAGCTGATATCAAAAAGCAGCAAGATTCTCTTAAAAACAAGCGTGAGCTTAAAGAAAGACGCAAGAAAGAGCAAGAAGATAATGTAAAGAGAAAACAAGAAAAACTTGAAAAGAAAACGGAAAAGAAAGAGGAAAGCAAAGAACCAGAAGACGAGGATGAACCTGCAAAAAAGAAGGTGTTCTAAAACTTCTAGAAAGATGGTAAAATTGTGCCTAACA
>JALRIJ010000689.1:0-253 GCA_023255485.1 Flectobacillus sp. | reverse complement strand
GGAATTTCGAAGGGACTTTGGAAGAAAGAACTGAAGTTTTAACAAACTGGAAAGGTGTAAAAGTACGAACGCAGAGGAAATGTGCTCAAAAAGTACAGAGAGGAAGAAGCAGCAGGGCAGTTGGGAAAGAGAGACCGCAAAACAGCTACTATGCACAAGACTAACACTTCTACTTTCAAGTCGAACAAAAAGCAGAAGAAACAGTGATTTAATTAAAGAATTTCTATAATAAAGGGGTTTTGGGGTTTTGGGG
>JALRIJ010000688.1:271-521 GCA_023255485.1 Flectobacillus sp. | reverse complement strand
AATAGCAACTCGCTTGGTCAGGGCCGCCAATCCGTAGTACAAAGGTATGCGCTCCAAAAGGCACTGTCGTAAAGCTATTGCTAGTACCAAAGTCACCCGTATCCATTTTATAGTTCAGCGGGTCAGTCGGAGCAGTAGCAGGAGGCGTTACCGCCAAGGCAAGCGTTACCTTAGCCCCATCGGTTTCGCAAGAGATGGTACTGTTAAGGGCATAGCCAGTAGGGCAATTGCTCGCATTTTTAAAGACCGT
>JALRIJ010000688.1:0-261 GCA_023255485.1 Flectobacillus sp. | reverse complement strand
AATGGTAGCCCGATAGTTCCCCGCCGTAGTGGCAGTAAAGACAGCGGTGGTGGCTACTTGCGTATAAGAGCCATCCGCATTTTGTTTTTCCCAGATAGCCGTAGGCGTTACAGTCGGATTATTCTGATTGCTAACCGTAAGTGGTTAATTTTATTTGTAATGCAAAACCACCCTCTAAGCCTCAGAACTTACAGGGTGGTTTTGCATTATAAAGTCTCAAATCATCATTCAAGACGTTTCAAATCATGTTTTAAAGCGTTT
>JALRIJ010000687.1 GCA_023255485.1 Flectobacillus sp. | reverse complement strand
CTCCATTGCGTAATACTTGATGATCTCATCCAACATCTGTTTGTCCACGTCTCTGTCGTAGATTGTCACGGCAATACCTTTCTTGCCGAACCTACCAGTTCTTCCGATCCTGTGCAGGTAAGTTTCCGGGTCTCCTTGAACTCTGTCGAAGATCTTATGTTGAGGGACGTCATAATTAATTACAAGTTCAACCTCTGGCACATCAATACCTCTTGCGATCAGGTTGGTAGTAATAAGTACATTGATCTTTTAATCTCTGAACTTCTGCATGGTCTCATCCCTCTCTTCGTTTGACATTTTGCTGAACATAATGTACGACGAGTAGTTCGCCTTGCGTAGCCATTGATGGATTTTCTCCGCAAAGTCCAGGGAGTTAACAAAAATGATTGTTTGAGTCATTTCGCACACATCAAATACTTCCTTGATAAACTCTAGCTTTTTCTTTGGCTCACACTTTAGCATAAATTGCCTGATGTGGGTAAGCTTTAACTTTTCTGCTTTTATTTTAATCTGTTTGGCTTC
>JALRIJ010000686.1:282-526 GCA_023255485.1 Flectobacillus sp. | reverse complement strand
GAATTTGACGTTCTAGTTGCCACTACGATTATTGAAAGTGGTTTAGATGTGCCGAATGCGAATACAATTTTCATCAATAACGCCAATAATTTCGGATTGTCTGATTTGCACCAAATGCGGGGTCGTGTGGGAAGAAGTAATAAAAAAGCGTTTTGTTATTTCATTACGCCGCCCTATTCTATGATGACAGGTGAAGCCCAAAAACGCATCAACGCATTAGAACAATTTAGCGAACTGGGAAGCG
>JALRIJ010000686.1:0-272 GCA_023255485.1 Flectobacillus sp. | reverse complement strand
TTGCCATGAAAGATTTGGAAATTCGTGGTGCGGGTGATTTATTAGGAGGCGAACAAAGTGGTTTTATCAACGAAATTGGTTTTGATACCTACCAAAAAATCATGAACGAAGCCATTGACGAGTTGAAAGAAAACGAATTCAAAGACTTGTACCAAGAAGAAAACGACATCGAAACCAAAGAATTTGTCAAAGACATTCAAATTGATACCGATTTTGAATTGCTATTCCCAGATGAATACATCAACAACATTACTGAGCGTTTGAATTTATAC
>JALRIJ010000685.1 GCA_023255485.1 Flectobacillus sp. | reverse complement strand
GTGGCTTGTTCGATACAAAAGAAGAAGCACTAGAATGTTTGGAAGATTCTATTGACACAATCCAAATTACTTTCGAGGTCTGATATGAAACAACAAACCAAAACCATCCTGCATAACATCCTGATTGCTCCTGCAGTGCTGCTAATCCGAGTACCTATTGCTTTGAACTATATTGTATGCAAGTGCTTTGTGGATTTAGTTGATAAGTACGAGCATGTTATTCCTGGGTTTGAGGCTGTGAAGAAGTAAACCATGCTACTAATGATCTTAGTCTTTATTGTGCTTACTTTTGTTATTGCTGCTGGATCAAGTATCTTAAGCACAATGTCAAAGCAAGAAAAGCTACAGGCTTTCAAGCTGTTTGCTAGGTCTTCTCTGTATGCAGCTATTGCTGTAGGTATTCTGTCTGTAATCACGTTTCTGTTCTAACTAAAGGAAATCAAATGCTAAACATCAAGAAGTCCATTACTGTCTCTGCTATCGTTGTAGCTTCGCTACTAGCTAGTGGTTGTACTCGGATTGAAAC
>JALRIJ010000684.1 GCA_023255485.1 Flectobacillus sp. | reverse complement strand
GCTGTTCGTCGGTAAATGGCTTTTCTTCAGGGAATGAAGAAGTTTGGATACCAACACGTGTGTGGTAGTGAACCAACTTGTTTTCGAAAGCCAAACGGGCTTCGTCAACAGAGGAGAAGATCATTCCTTCCCCTTCACGGCCAGCTTCTTCAGTGGTCAAGTAGTAGTTACCAATAACCATATCCTGAGAAGGCGCAACGATTGGCTTTCCATCCTTTGGTGCCAAGATGTGGCCAGCGGCCAACATCAGCAAACGGGATTCCGCCTGTGCTTCGTCAGACAAAGGCACGTGAATGGCCATCTGGTCACCATCGAAATCGGCGTTATAAGCTTCACAGATCAATGGGTGCAGACGCATGGCCTTACCTGAAACCAAAACGGGTTCAAAGGCCTGAATTCCAAGACGGTGCAAGGTAGGTGCTCGGTTCAAAAGAACTGGGTGTTCCTTGATTACGTCTTCCAAAACATCCATGACATCTTCGTCAGCCTTATCGATCTTACGCTTAGCAGACTTTACGTTGCCAGCAAGA
>JALRIJ010000683.1 GCA_023255485.1 Flectobacillus sp. | reverse complement strand
AGAAGCATACTTAACGCAATTTGGGGTAAAAATGGTGGAGAACTGGGTAAATTCATAAGGTGGGTTATTGTCAACCGTATTCTATCAAAACTAAACTAGGTTTTACTGTTTCTTATCTTTTTATGAAAACATATTTGCAAAAACGAGTTGAAGGACTAACTCTCAGCAAAACAGAAGCTCAGGAAGCTCTTGGAAAAATTGCGAACGGAGAAGTAAACAACAGTCATATTGCCGCTTTCTTGACAAGCTATATGATGAAACCCATCACGGCAGAAGAGTTGGAAGGCTTTAGAGATGCCATGCTCGACGTAGCTCTAACGGTTGATTTATCGGCCTTCAGCCCAATGGATGTTTGTGGTACAGGAGGTGATGGGAAAGACACCTTCAATATTTCAACGACCTCATCGTTCGTGGTGGCAGGTGCAGGGCAATTTGTCGCAAAGCATGGCAATCATGGCGTATCTTCTTCGGTGGGTTCTTCTACCGTTTTAGAATACTTAGGCGTTAAATTCAGTAATGACGAAGCTTAC
>JALRIJ010000682.1 GCA_023255485.1 Flectobacillus sp. | reverse complement strand
AGCCTCTATGGCTCGAGTTGTGGGAACGTTAGCAGAAGTTGATAAAATCGTTCCTATCTTGGCAAGTCCACGCATTGCTATCGAACATTTAGCGAGTTTATAACTTTTTTTCCCTTAGCAGGCGACTAGATTCACCTGCTAAGGGAAAAAAAGTCTCCGTTGTCTGTGTCTGCACAGACAACCCTGTTAATGGTCTGTGAGACACAGCAAATGGCGTTTAATGATAGTGACTTATTGAAATCTTTGAACATTGAACTTTACACTGACAACCACTTAGGGCATTATAATCAGATGAAAAAATACCTTCTCCTACTACTCTTCCTCGGTCAAATTTCGTGCAGTTTTTCCCAACAATCTGTCCAGTTAGGCACGGATAAACTACAGCATTATGTCCATAAATTCAATGACTTAGATAAGGAAGAAGCCGTCATTAATTTTGTTCCTAATAAAGAAGCATTTACATGGCTTTCGACGAATATTCCTTTGTTTGATTGCCCTGATTCACTTTTGCAGGAAGTCTATTACTATCGTT
>JALRIJ010000681.1 GCA_023255485.1 Flectobacillus sp. | reverse complement strand
CAGCGGATGATTTAACTGATCCCGCACCGGCAACAACATTTGCACATTTAGATGCAACAACAGTATTATCACGTAATTTAGCTGCAAAAGGTATTTATCCTGCTGTAGATCCATTAGATTCTACTTCAACAATGTTACAACCTGGAATTGTAAGTAGTGAACATTATGAGGTTGCAGAATCTGTAAAAGAAACATTACAACGTTATAAAGAATTACAAGATATTATCGCTATTTTAGGGATTGATGAGTTATCAGAAACAGACCGTTTAGTTGTAGCTCGTGCACGTAAAGTTGAGCGTTTCTTATCTCAACCTTTCTTTGTAGCTGAAATTTTCACAGGTTCACCTGGTAAATATGTAAGTTTAGAAGATACAATTAAAGGGTTTACAATGATTTTAAATGGTGAATTAGATAATTTACCAGAACAAGCATTTTACCTTGTAGGAAATATTGCTGAAGCAATTGAAAAAGCAGACGGACTATTAGCATAAAATAACGAGTATTTAATATATGGTTATGAGCATTCGCGTTC
>JALRIJ010000680.1 GCA_023255485.1 Flectobacillus sp. | reverse complement strand
CCCCAAAACCCCAAAACCCCTTCACACCGAATTATTTTAAATTAAAATGTTTAATTAGTTTTTCAACTTTTGAAGTTCAGCATCTTTCAATTTTTAATCACTTTCTAGTTTTTTAATTTTTGAGCTGAGATCTGTAATTAAGGTGACGTAACCATCTAACTTTTCTTATTGGCTTTCAATCAAGCTGAGAGCATCTTGTACCTGGCTGGTGAGCTGCGTCAACTAGTTTGTCTTAAGCGCCTCAATAATTTTATCGGTGTTCTCTGTTTTATTTTGAAACAAAGAAGATGTCTAAATTTATTGCTCTTGAATTTTTTCAACCTGCTGCTCGACAATTTTTAATCCAAGATGGAGGCGAACCATTTCTTAATAAGAAACTATTTCTTTTATCTCTTAATTATCCAATTTCAAATCTTTCTGCATTTAAGATTTTAATGAGTAAGCGAGAAGAGGGAGAATAATAAGAATTAAAAATTCGTTTATTGAACTGTAAAATCCTCCAAAGTTAACTAAAATTTGTTCAAAATCTGTAA
>JALRIJ010000067.1 GCA_023255485.1 Flectobacillus sp. | reverse complement strand
GCACAAAACTAATTTAGTTTACACATAAAAAAGGCTTTTGAAGATAATTCCTCAAAAGCCTTTTTTATGCATAAATGTCAAACCATTAGGTTAATCTAATGCCAACAAGTTATTATTTCGAATCGTAGATAACACTCTCAAAGGGTAGTCCCCTTCGCCTTTCTTCAGCCTACCTGTATAACCTTTTTTTACCATTTCATTTAGAAACAAAGCAACTGCAGTCTCTTTATCCATACCATCAGCCCTATTTCGCTGATAGTTTCTAATAACAGATGAGTAGTCGTTTGTCTTCCATTTTCCTGTTTTATTCAAAAACAATTCTTCTACAAAAAACGAAACACATTCGCTGCGAGACGAAAACTTACGATACCAATTATCAGTACGTTGTGTTGCATCTCTCAACGGTTTATGACCTTCATAAGGTTGCTCCAACAATTGATAGGCAACTGCAGTATTGGGTTTTCCCCAATATTTCAGACCAAATAGATTATTCGCATTATAAGCAACCTTACTTGTCCCATATCCACTTTCTAACACCGCCATTCCGATAACAGCACTGGCTGGTACATTATAACGACGAGCCAAAATCACAGCATCCGATTTGATACTTTCAATAAACAGTTTGCATTGTTCTGGTGAAATAGGGCCATCGTCAGTACGTGTTTTCCGAGGGCTATCGGGACTCGTTAAGAGTGTCGCTACCGAATTATTGTAAGTAGTTGGAGCGGTACCCTTATCTCCTACAACGATATTTCCATGTAAAAGCACATTCTCATCGTTTGTAATACCAACAAACGTCAATTTCTTTTCTCCTTTGTAATAGAAAGTAAAAGATGCCTCTCCTTTATTTCCAATAATTGGACAGCCTGTAATCGTGGTTCCATTAGCTTGAATTTTTACCTCTTTTATTTCACGACCTGCTGTAATAGAAAAGATAACAGTAGATTTTACCCCAACGTAACCAGCATACTGAACAATAAGGCTCTTTTCACGGGCAGTTAATGGGCTAGCATGACTGGTGTTTTTTCCCAAAGTAAGGATAAATCCTAGTAAAAGTACATAACAAAGTCTTGTTAAAGTTGATAAGTGAACCATAAAAATATTAAGTTAGCGTTCATTCTTACACAAACGGATGTTTGTGTTTGCTAGGAGACGAGTCTTAGGCGGACATCGTATGAATGAACATGATTTAAACTGAAGAAACTACTATTAACTTAAACGATGATGACGTAAGCACAGGCGATATACTTACCTAACTTTTCTCAACATAAACCAAGCCAAAAATTAAAATAAAACAAGATTTAATTTAATTATAAGGTTTATATTGATAAACGAAGATTTTTTAGGATATAAAAAACAAGAGACTTAGAAAAATAAAAAGTCGAAACCACCAAAGAGGAGATTTCGACTTTATCAAAAATTGTACCAAATGAAGAAAATAAATGAGTAATTCAGATTTATTGTGTTATATCAAGAAATATTTTTTTAAAATGTAAGGCAATTTGTCTCGATTCAAACTTTTTCACATATTCTTTTCCTCTTACTTTGAAGTCATTTCTTAAGCCAACGGACTCGTCATCTAGCAGTATTTTCATTTTTACAGCCCACTCATCGACAGAATACGGATCCGCATATAAACAAGCATCCCCTCCTGCTTCCTCTAAACAAGAACCAGTAGCAGCAATGACAGGAATTCCACTGTGTAAGGCTTCTACAATAGGAATACCAAAACCTTCAAAAACAGAAGGATAAACAAATAACGATGCCCCCTGATATAAAGCGGGTAGATCCTTAAAAGGCACACTATTAATAATTCGAACACCTGTAATTCCCTGAGTTGCTATATAATTCTCAATTTGAGCTTGATACGCCCCTTTTCCTCCCACCAAGACTAAATCAACATGCCTTATCGCCATTTTTTCAAATGCTTTAACCAAATTCAATTGATTTTTTCGCTCTGTAAAAGTAGACACGCAGAGAATATAAGGCTTAGTCAGTTCATATGCTTCTGTTGTTTTCTGGATTATTTTTGAAGCTATTTCTTGCTGAAACGCTTGGTCACAGTCTTGATAAATAACCTCAACTTTAGCTGGATTTGTCCCGTAATAGTGAATAATATCTCGTTTGGTCTGCTCACTTACCGCCACAATTTTATCAGCCATAGCACAAGCCCACTTGAACTTTAAACGATAAATTAAGCGATCCCAGAAAGGATACATAGTAGGATAACGTAAAAAAATTAAGTCATGAATCGTCACTACGGTCTTTACCCCCCTAGCTTTTAAGCCTAAAGGAAGCTCGTTACTCAAGCCATGATAAATTGTTATACCGTCTTCTTCTAGTTGTTTACCAATGAAAAAAGAACGCCAAAGTCCTTTTAAAATACTTTTTTTAGGCATTCGTAATGTAATACCAGTAGCTCCCTCCCACTTTTTTTTACCCACCTTAGGGGTATAAGCAACATACTCCCAATCAGGTACATAACGTTGCAGTGCTTCGATAATAAAACGACTATAATTGCCCAATCCAGTATAATTATTAAAAGCTCGTTTGGCATCAAATCCTATTCTCATCCCTAATCTAGTTTTTATTTTTGTATTCTTCTCTCGTGATTCTCTCCATAATTATAAAACAAAGCACAAACATGTTAATATTATTTTAGTTATTTCACTATCCTGCGTAACTTTGCAGACTAGGTTAAAACATCTCAACAGTTTTCTATTTTATGTTGTCTTGCATTCATCTCCACAAAATGAACGCTGATGTAAGCAAATTAAACTATTTCGCTAACGCTATTTAGTCTAACAAGCATTACTTAGCTGGAGAGCAATCATTTCATAATCAAAATAACACTTGCTTAATACTTCATTTATAAGTCCGTATTCACCGTAAAGTTAGGGAAAAAATTACTTATAAATGGCTCAACTAACGAATGGAAGGAATTCACGAATATACATTGCCTAACGGCATTCGCATCGTACACCGTCAAGTTACACACACTGCTATTTCCCACATTGGTATTATGCTAGATATGGGTAGTAGAGACGAAAAAGCTCATCAACAAGGCTTAGCCCATTTCTGGGAACACATGGCATTTAAAGGAACCCATAAACGTAGCTCCCTGCAAATTATCAACCGCCTCGAAAATGTCGGAGGAGAATTAAATGCTTATACTACCAAAGAGAAAATCTGCTTTCATGCTTCTGTGCTAACCCCTCATTATGAACGAGCATTAGATTTACTAGCAGACATCACTTTTCACTCTACTTTTCCTGAAAAACCGCTTGAACGAGAAAGAGGAGTTATCTTGGAAGAAATGTCAATGTATGCCGACTCGCCAGAGGATGCGATTCAAGACGATTTTGATGAAATCATTTTTGCAAATCACCAACTCGGCAAAAACATTTTGGGTAATCAAGAAAGCGTTAATGGTTTTACTCGAGAAGATTTATTTCAGTTTATCCAAGAAAATCTTGATACAGAACGGATTATTTTTTCTTCGGTAGGAAATATTCCCTTCAATAAGGTTGTCAAAATGGCAAGTAAATACCTAGGGGATATTCCAGCTAAGAAGGCAAACTTAATTCGTATTGCCCCTAATAATTACGAAGTCCAACGAGTAAGTATTGATAAAAGTATTAGTCAAGCTCATGTTGCCATTGGACGAACAGCGTATTCCTTAACCGATGCCAACCGCTTACCATTTTTTACTTTAGTCAATATTTTGGGCGGCCCAGGAATGAATTCCCGTCTCAACTTGGCAGTTCGAGAGAAAAATGGATTAGTGTATTCTATCGACGCTGCTTATACCCCTTTTATTGACACAGGGTACTGGGGAATTTACTTTGCTACAGAACCCAAGCAACTTCAAAGAAGTCTTCAGCTCATTCATAAAGAATTGAAAAAATTAAGAGAACAACCTCTTTCGAAAACACAATTGCACCATACCAAAGAACAATTAATGGGACAATTAGCCATGTCGGAAGAGGGAAATATGAGCTTCATGTTGATGATGGCAAAAAGTCTATTAGATATTAACCGTATCGATAGCCTAGAAAGTATCTTTGCACATCTGCAAACAGTAACCTCCACGCAATTACAAGATTTGGCAAATGAAATGTTTATAGAAGACCAATTGAGCTACTTGACATTTTTGCCCGATAATACAAACGATAACTAAGCGAAATACAACGACTATCCAGCAGGAACAACACAAGATTATCATGACTAAAGAACAACTTTTTGAACAAATCAAGCAAAAAAAATCCTATCTATGTGTTGGATTAGATACTGATATTCAAAAAATACCCAAGCACTTATTAACATTTGAAGACCCTATTTTTGAATTTAATCGTCAAATTATAGATGCGACAAAGGCGTATGCTGTAGCTTACAAGCCTAATATTGCTTTTTACGAAGCGTTAGGAGCCAAAGGATGGGAAAGTCTCCAAAAAACTTTAGACTATATCCCAAAAGAATGTTTTACCATTGCCGATGCGAAGCGTGGAGATATTGGAAATACTTCTGGTTTGTACGCTAGAGCTTTCTTTGATAAATCAGCTTCTGGACTTGATTTTGATTCGGTAACGGTGGCTCCCTATATGGGTGAAGATTCGGTAACTCCTTTTTTAGCATTTCCCAATAAATGGGTTATCCTATTAGCTTTAACATCTAATACGGGAAGTAAAGATTTTCAAAACCTACCTGTTGGCGAACGACAACTATTTGAAGAAGTACTTGTCCGTTCTCAAGAATGGGCATCAGACGAACAACTAATGTACGTAGTCGGAGCTACCAAAGCATCTATGCTTAGCAAAGTTCGTAGCCTTGCCCCCACTCATTTCTTATTAGTTCCTGGAGTCGGAGCCCAAGGAGGTAGCTTGGAAGA
This sequence comes from Flectobacillus sp., assembly GCA_023255485.1. Taxonomy (GTDB): domain Bacteria; phylum Bacteroidota; class Bacteroidia; order Cytophagales; family Spirosomataceae; genus JALRIJ01. The sequence continues at coordinate 8,965 of JALRIJ010000067.1, read as the reverse complement.
AGTTTCCAAATATGGCATGAACAAAACTTGTGGTTTACTCGTTAATTCGTCTAGAGGAATTATTTATGCCTCAACGGAAGAAAATTTTGCCGAAATTGCAGGGCAAGAAGCGAAAAAGATTCAAGAAGAAATGGCAGCTTATCTCGATGAATACTTACCTAAAACGGCGTAATAATAGAAACGTATGGTAACTGTCGTCATTCAAAATAATGAGTAATGAAAATTATTTCAACGACATAGCACAATCGAACATAAAGAACTGAAAGACAATAGTTTGAATGTAAATAATAGTAAAACAAACAGCTATCAAATTAAATTTAGCTAGTTTATTCAAAAATAATGCTATTTATACTCAATAAATAAAAGTTTGGCACGTTCTTTGGATATTATATTATTATATGATGAAATATTTCGACCACTAAATCTTCGCATTTAGGGCTTTTTTGCCTATTTAGAAGTAAAAAAATAAAAAAAATGCGTGAGTTTGAAAGTTTGGCACGGGTATTGCAAAGTATATAAATGAAGGCAATAATAGCATTGCTATAACTAGCTATTAACAGTGCTCAAATCGTCTATCCGATACAATGATTTGACCCAAGCTATTTACGTAACATACTGATTCTTTATAATTTGTGTACTATACATAAATCTCTTCGCTAGGACTGCCATCTGAATGAAGACCATCTAGATAAAGTTTTATCTTTTAAGAAACAAAGATTATACTTCATCTTCTCACTTATAACAAACAAGTATTTTGTTATAGACACGACAATTAAATTGTATTAATTTGATTTCATCTTTAAATCAAATTAATACAATTTAATTTAAAGTGTTATATTTGTAGCACAGATTCGAAAAGTAATTACATTTTTAATGTAATGTAAGATATTGGGAGAAAAACCCAAAAAATAACTACTTAGGCGGATTGCGTAAAGGCTCGGAGCAATGCACTGAGCCTTTATTTTTTTATATACGCTAACAATACAGTTTTATTCAATCAACAAAATGTCAATAAAATGACTTTTTGACCGTTAAAAATAAAACTAATATAAAAACCTTCTTGTTAATGCCCTTTTTTCAGTTCACTTACACTGAAAACAGTCCCCTTATTTTCAAATTTCCACTTTTGTGTAATTGATTCAAAAAACACGTCTTGCCTTCGCAACGATTTCATCAGGATTTTATACCTTTGTAAAGTCATGGAGGACTGATTATGGCAGTAATTTATTCTCTGTGCAGATGACGAACAGTAGTTCGACTCGTTTGCCTAAGTAACTTAAAATATTAATCCTAACCCAGGATTAAGCCCTTGAAGCAAGACTTCAAGGGTTTTTTTATTATTAATCTGCTAAAGGTAAAGTAAAAAAGAATGTACTACCCTTTTGTTCACGAGTTTCAAACCAAATACTACCTTTTGCATTATCGACAACCCATTTAGCTAAGGCTAATCCTACTCCAGAACCTTCTTTTTTCGTACTAAAGTCCATCATAAATATTTTATTCTGATTTTCTTTGGGTACCCCTATTCCATTATCCGTCACACTAAATGTAATGGATTCTAACCCTTTACTGACACTAACCATAATCATGGGAGGGATTCTATCTGGGGGAATCGATTGTAGGGCATTCACAATTAAGTTTTTGATAATATTACCTGTCAACTGCATATCTCCTTTTACATAAACAGACTTCATCGAAATATCTCGAATTAATCTTATTTGTTTATTTTCAGCATAAAGCCCGATAATTTTATCTACGACTTCAATGAACTCAAACACTTCATGTTTAGGAATGGGCAAGCGAGCAAAATCAGAAAAAGAGTTGGCAATATAGGATAAATTGTCAATTTGTGAGGTAAGCGATTCAATTTGCCCTCGAATCTGTTCTGTATCAATGGTTGCACCTCTGGAGATTTTATGTTGCAACAACTGTAAAGACAATTTCATAGGAGTCAATGGATTTTTTATCTCATGAGCAACTTGCTTTGCCATTTGTTGCCAAGCCGACTGTTTATTCGTATCGGCTAAAGCTTTAGTAGATTCCTCAAGCTTTGTTACCATCGTATTGTAGGCCCTAATCAATACGCCAATTTCATCCTCAGAATGCCAAATTAATGCCTCATTTTTCTTACCTAATTCAATCTTTCTTAATCGTTTAGTAATTAAACGCAGCGGATCGGTTAGGGAATTAGCTGCATAGTAAGACAAGATGAGTAAGATAATGAAAATGATGATAAAAACACTGAGTAAAGATCCAAAAATAGATAATACATCTTGGTCAAAAATACTCTTGGCATCATAAAAAGGTACACATAAAATGTTTAGAAGCTTTCCTTTATCAGTTCGAATAGCCACATAAGCTGTCGTAAACTCCAGTTTCCCGATAGTTTCTTTTAACGTAACGGCATTCATTCGCTTTTCAATAATGTCCGTATAAGCAAGAGGATTAATATATTTTGAGAAAATCCCACCCTCATAAGTAGAATGCCTATTTCCGAATGTATAATAGCCATTTGGATCATAAATAGAAATATATCTACGAGTATCAATCATCATATTTTTTAGCGTATCCGATGATAGTCTTTGCTTATCCACCATTTTAGAAACCCGCTTCAAAGAACTGGCAATACTTTCAGTCTGATTGATAAACGACTGCTGCTGATTTTTAGACAGCTTATGACTTACAATGGTAGCAGTAATAATGACGACCAACACAAGAGGTAGTAAAAATGCACCGTTCAAATAGATTTGAATTCGAGTTACAAAACTCATACTCGAATTTCTGAATCCATAACGGAAGGCATAAATAAAAACGACAAATAAGATAGCGATTAGTAACAATAACAGTAAAAAAGAAAAGTTCGGAAAAATCGAGTAGATGGTGATTTTTTCACCTGAGATAACCATTCGTCGATTTCCTTTTTTTACGCCTACGTGTTTTACCCCATCTATATCAATACCCTCTGTGTAAAATTGGCTATTCTTAAAAAGGCTAGGGTTGAATCCTTTTTCATAATTGAAACCATACCCTCCAGAACTAATCAAAAGGGAGTCCTCGTAAAGGGCATAGCTAAAATTTTTGATTTCAGTCTGTATTTCTTCAGTCAAAGGAAGTTCATGAGAACCCGTACTCGCTGGGATTAAGTTTAGGATAATATAACCGATAACCTTCTCGTCCTCTTCGATAGGAATAAAGTACATGTACTGAATAGGAACTTCTTCATTAGGGTTATTAATAAAATAGAGATTGGAATACTCCGTTTGATATTTTTTTAAGCCGTAGCGCTGGTATAAATGGTCGTAGCTTTTCGCCCCACCAGAAGGGTCTAAAGGTTTTCCGTAACGATTAAAGCTAGTTATTTCTACTTTATTTTTATCTCCCGAAAAATATTCTAGGTTTTCAATAAAAATACCCATCGCCTGTGACTCAACGGTATAGCGGCTCGAGAACTCATCTCTGATCCCGAAACCTTTAATGATGGCTAAATTACCTACAAGCATCTCTTTGTAGCTACTAAGCATATATTCTCCAATTTCATCATTGGGAGACAGCCGCTTTTCTCCAAAATCGTGTTTAAGCTCAAAATCTCGCTTAATAGTTTGATTATAAAGAACATAAGTAGTAACAACGGCACACAGAAAGGCTGCTAAGAAGATATAAATAGAAGTTCTATAATGAAAAGAGTAAATATAGCGGGGATAATTTTTCCAATATAAAATCGAAAAGTAAAGTGTATGAACAATCAGCGTATAATTATTCGCATCTCTTAAAAAGATACAAATACCTGCTACGATTAACGTAACTAAAATAAAGAAAAACCATCCTAACTGCTTATCCTTTCTAAAGAGTTTGATGAATATATTGACAAGTATATGCGTTGCCGAGAAATAAATAAATGAGACTAAAATATAAATCAGCAGACTACATAATTTCAGATTCTTTTTCCAGAAATCAGCCGTCAATGAAATATCATAACGGTACAGCGATTTTACGCTAAGCATATCCGTTAACTGCTGAAAAGAAAATTTAAAAACAAGGTAACTTAAGAAAACGAGAACAATAGCAAGTAACCGTTTCTTAAATAAACTAGTCGTAATGACAGCTAGATAGCTGTTCATTCTAAAATAATAATTAACCAAGTAAAAAAGCAAGATAGCAATCACAAACAAATTCAGAGCGAAATCAGCAAGAGAAGGATTTATAACTGATGGTCCATAGAATTTTGAGTTAAAAAGATCTAACTCCAACAAGGCAAAAGGAATTGAATAGTAAAGCATGAGTGCTCTTCCTCCAACTAACACGACAAACAAGACTAAAAAAGCATACTCATACTGGTGTACTCTATGAAAATGCCAAATTTGAGCTGCCAAAATCATACCTAATAAAAACATGGTAATGAAGGCTAGCACATAAGTACTTGTAAAAACCAAAGGAGGCTGGTATCCAACGGTTGTAGGAGGCACTACCGAAAATAGAAAGTCGTTTCTTGCCGAATAAATATTGAGATGGGTAATAGGAGATTTTGTAATTCCTATACTATGTGGATCTGTAACAAATATCTTATCATTATAACCTGATTTTAGATAGGCCGTCTCATTCGCATAACTTCGATATAAGGGGATTAACGAAATGATGTCATAATTATCTGGATTAGCAAATAATCGTCCTCGATAAACAATAAATTTAGAGTCTAACTCTTCGTGTGGATACATTTTTTTCTCCCCATTCTGATACGATTTCAGAGAGGGGACAAAATGGTAATCAGACCAATAAACTAATTTATTTTTTCGGTAGATGTAGAAAGGATAATTTGTCTCTATGGATAAATCTTTGAAAGAAACATCTCGGTTGTGCTGAGCATATAAAACACTAGTAATCAACTTAATGTCTTCCTCCGATTCCTGTATAGCTTCTTGAGCCTTTGTCTGTACATCATACAAATAACGATCTTCCCCTCCACTAGTAATCTTTCTCTCAAACATATTATGAGAAAGAAAGGTTACAGCTAAAAACATAAAAAAGAGCGTAACTAAAACCTTACGCTGTAAATATATACGCTTTAGTAGGGACGTAAAAAAAACATTCATATAGCAAGAACTCAGGTAGCAAACATCCTCGTAAAGTTACAAATTAATTAACGTTAAATTAACAAAACACGCTCATAAAGGCTTTTAACTTTATCTTTAAGCATAATAACAACATCAATCATTCCACAAAGACGTCGGAGGAACTACAGAAAACAGAAAAGTCTTATTAAAAGCATAGCAATTAAATTGTGCTTTTGTAGAAGCAATTAAGCTAATCTCGACAGGTTTCGACATAAATACAGATGTGTTATAAATATTCTGATGATAAATAGGTATCAACGATACAAGTTCGTAGTTCTCCATGTTGGCAAATACCCTAGCTCGGTTGATGATAAAGAAGGACTTCTTATCTGAAAATGCCTCTAATTTCTGTGAGCTACTCCTATCATACGATTCTAATACACTCACCAAATTTTTGTCCGAACTATAAAATAACGCATTTTTCTTATAGATAAACAAAGGATAATTTGTCTTTAATTGAGCTATTGTAGCCAACTGATTAGTAGAGGTTTGAAATAAGATTTCTTTTATTTCATCCAACTCTTTAGTTGATTTACCTAGGGCATCTTGCGTATTTTCTTGAACTTTTCCCAAATAATATCGATTACTCAACAAGCCCTCATTGAGCATAAACCGTCCAACAAGCGAGAGTATCAACACCGAAAGGATAACTCCGAAAATAACTTTTAAGAATGAATCTCCCTTCATAGAAGAGGGAACAGGAGTATTGTTCATATCTAGTAAACTGTTAAAATAAGAAGAGTAGTAAACAACTATGTTAGTGGTCTAATAACGTTCGAGATAATAAGCAACTAACATACGCCACTCTTCATCTAATGTTCCTTTAAAAGGTTTTACTTTTGCACGCTGATACCAATAATTTGCATTCCAAGAATCACCTTCTTTTCGATGCAAATAGGCATGGAGACGGTCATAATCTTGAGTCCCCTCTTTTAATTGAGCAATATCATGAGCTGCCTCCCAATTATCGTGTGCGTCTTGCCAAAGAGCCTCTAGTAGTGAAGGCAAGCCTTCAGGACAGATTGAATCACTAATTAGTCGATTAAATTCTTCAAGTTTCATTTCGTAAAAATATTATTGGCAAAAGTCGTTAAAAATGATAACTTTACCTCATATTCAACCCTCAATTTCTCACTGTATGAAAAAAACATTTCCACTTCTCGTTTGTATTGTCCTGCTCTCTAGTTTTACCGACAACCCTGTAAGTTTTTACAACAGCCAAAGTCGCTTTCCTAGAGTACGTGAAGCTATTAAGCAAAAAGGACAATTTGTAAATGAACTTTTAGCATCCAAAGGTATCAATGCTAGAGATTTTGACATTTTCCTCCGTATTTTTAAAAAAGAACGAGAAGTAGAATTATGGGCTAAGAATAAGAAATCTAGTACCTTCACGCTTATTAAGGTATATAATAGCTGTGCTAGTTCTGGTGTACTTGGCCCTAAACGTCGCTCTGGAGATCGCCAAACACCCGAAGGTTTCTATAACGTCGATGCCTTCAATCCAGCCAGCCATTACAACCTTTCGTTCCGTGTGAGTTATCCTAACATATCTGACTTAAAATTTGCTGACCCAATTAACCCTGGAGATAATATTTTTATCCATGGCTCATGTTTAACGATTGGCTGTATCCCTGTTGGAGATGATTTCATTCAGGAACTCTACTTAATTGCCGTAAAAGCAAAATCATCTGGACAAGATATTCCTGTTCATATTTTCCCTACAAAAATGACCGATGAGGCTTATGCTCAACTAAAAACAGAATTCAGCAGTAATGCTAGCTTACTAGAATTTTGGTCATGGCTAAAGCCTGGCTATGATTACTTCGAAAAGAACAAATCATTACCAATCATTATGGTAGATGAAAATACAGGAAAATACCTCATTAAGTAAGGTAAAAAAGGCGACGTATTAAAGTCGCCTTTTTTATTTGTTCAACAGGGCGATTACCTTTCTTGGTTCTCGTACCTCGGTTAGCCTTACTAGCTTTAGCACAACACCATCCACAAAAGGCGGCTTTTGAATGCCTATTCCCAACCTTGTAACCGATTCGTCCAATCGCTTAATATACACTGGATGCTGTACAACAGGCATCATGGCCAAATCGGTAGCTACTTTCCATGCTGCTTCTCGAGCCATTCCAATGCTAAAATTGACCACTTCATCATCAACACTACCTGTAATTTTATTGATCAATTGCATCGGAAACCATATTTTTTCTAACTCACTCTGAACTGCTTGTACCAACGAGGAAATGACCACATTAATGGTATCAAAATCTTTCTTTAGATTAAAAATCGACTTATCAGGACAAAGCGTTGCGGCAGCAATCCCCAAATCTAGGTTAATGTGTGCATTGATTCCTAATAGCAAATGTTGAATCGTTGTTGACTCATTCGCTTTAGCACAGTCAAAAGCTAACTTCCATGCACTGGACGGACTCACTCCTGTTTTGTATTGGTGATAAGCATCCAGATAGCGTTTAGCAAAAATAATATCTAAACGTTCCATTCTTTCTCCATTCTCAAAAGCCCCTTTTTTAATTCCATCACTTACTGCGAGTGTCATTCTACGATATAAGCTAGCGAAATAGCCGCTAGCGTCGTTAGCTTTCATGGATTGAGCAATAATCGAGTCAAGAGCACTGACTACATCTTCTATTCGATTGATAGGAGGGTAATTCATGTTAAACGTATGTTATGGTAAGTAAAAAATATTTTGGGGACAAGATTATATTGATTTTATTTTTTAAATCTATGGTAAAATTTTCAAATCGAATTTGTTCATGTAACTTTGAATACAAGTTAATCACACTATTTCGTTAGTAAATACGATTAGTATTCAAGTAAACTTATTTAGTACATTAAAATTTCTCCGTAAAGGGGTCTAATTAAATAAAACAGATGAAGTATCATTTTAAAAAAGGGTTCTTATTTATGTTACTCGCTACCATTGGTAGCTTTTCTGCACAGGCTCAAGAAGGTTTTTCTATTAAAGGAAAAATCAAAGGGCTCAAAGATACTACGGTAATGTTGGCTCATTACTTTGGTTATAATCAACAGGTAATCAAAGACACGGCCAAGGTTGATGCCAACGGTAATTTCATTTTTGAAGGTAAAAAAAATCTTCCAGAAGGTCTTTATTTAGTTTCTTTACCCAAAGGCAAATATTTAGATATTGTTATTGGTAATCAGCGTTTTTCATTTGAAACAGATACCATTAACCTTATTACTAAAATGAAAGTAAGTGGGTCAAAAGATAATGAATCTTTTTTTAAATTTCAACAAGAAATGGCTGCCAAATTTGATGAAATGAAAGCATTAGATATGGAGCGTAAAATTCAGGGCGGAACAGGCTTAGCTGCTGCGAAAATGAAAAAAGTTCAAGCTGAAATGACAAAGATTCAGCAAGACTGGCTCAAACAAAATGAAGGACTTTTGGCAGCAAAATTAATTAGAGCATCGCAAGAACCAGAAATTCCTGCCTATACTCAGCCTTTGAAAACCAAAGCAGATACCACTGCCATGTATCAATTTCAGTATAATTATTACAAGAGCCATTTTTGGGACAATATTGATTTAAGTGACGAACGTATGATTCGTACGCCTTTCTTACAAAAAAAATTAGAACGCTATTTTGAAGATTTAACAATTCAACAGCCTGATTCTATCATTAAAGAAGCGGATTTAGTTTTATCGAAAACAAAAAATAAAGAAACAAGACGTTATACTGTCTATAAAATTGCGAGTAGCTATGAAAACCCTAAGATTTTAGGCACAGATGGAGCTTTTGTCCACATGGCTGAAAAATACTATATCGGAGAACCTGACAATTGGGATACTTCTACTGTAAGAAAAAT
>JALRIJ010000679.1 GCA_023255485.1 Flectobacillus sp. | reverse complement strand
ACACGTAGTACTAAGGGCAAACGGACTTTAGTCCGTTTATCGCAATGTAGATAGTAAAAGTGATTTTGAATTTTGGATGTTGAATTTTGGATTTAATATCCGAAAGTTTAAGATTTTACAGGAAAATCAGTTGCTGTTTTTTATTGTAAAACACAAGCAAAAATTGAATTGAGCAAACATTTTTCAATCCTTCGTACAGCACTAATCCAAAATTTAAAATCCAAAATTCAAAATTAAATTTCAAAACCCGTTTACCCCATTATCCCAATTAATACACATTCTATAAAAAACAAACGCTTTAGTAAAAACCCAAAAACAACGAGCTATTATGCTAAAAATGAACTCTTTAATCAAATCTCATTCGCTCCTAATTGCTTTGATGTTTTCGGTCAATGCGATGGCACAGGTTAAAAAAGTAGCACCACCAGCACCTGTTTATCCTGTGCCAACCGCCAAACAATTGGCTTGGCATCAAATGGAAATGAATGCGTTCATTCACTTCACTACTAACACGTTTACCGATAAAGAATGGGG
>JALRIJ010000678.1 GCA_023255485.1 Flectobacillus sp. | reverse complement strand
GTTAATGGTGATTCAATGGTAGAAAATAATAATTTTACCAATAATTCAATTAGACCTGTAAATAATAATAGAAATTTCCAAGATGCTACATATCTTAAAAATGTATTAGTTGAACCATCTCAATTTCAAAGTACAAATAATAAATTAACAGATGTTATTTTAGAAAGAAAAGTAGAAATAATTGAAAAAAAGTATTATTTAATATTTGATTCAAAAGATAGAAATTTAGAACTTTATCCATTACCAAATAATTTTCAAGTAAAATTTAATCCTGATGGTAATAATTTTAAATATGATAACATTTATGATAGTAATGGAACATTAATAATACGTGAAAAAAATATTATTTATGGAGATGGTTCATTAGTAAGTGTTGGGCAAACATTTGATAATATTAAAAAAATTTGGAGCCAGGATATGGCGATCGATCTTGGAACAGCGAATACATTAGTGGTTGTTAAAGGACAGGGTGTAGTTTTAAACGAACCTTCAGTGGTTGCGATTGTTGATCAAGGTGGAAAAAAAACAGTTCTT
>JALRIJ010000677.1 GCA_023255485.1 Flectobacillus sp. | reverse complement strand
AAAAAACGCCTTACCTACAATCGTATGAAAGTCAATGTTGGCCTGCGGATATGACTGTTGCTATAGCATCTATCAGCAACCATGACAAAGTCTTTACTCCTCAATACCAAGCATTTATAGGCAATTGGTTACTGAATATTAAGCAACATTTAGATTCTCAAACACATCTAATTCCGCATAAAGTAAGCTTACATACAAATATTGTTTTAGATGGAAGTAGAGGTAGCTCTAGTAGCCTAATAATTAGACTATTATCTGAGATAAACCCTCTTTTTGCCAAACAACAATACAAACAAGATTTCGTTACCACAACTTTTGGACTACCTTCCGTTAGAGAATTTCCTAAGGGAGAAAATAAAGAAGGAGACATTGATTCTGGCCCAATCTTCTTTGGTGTAGGATTTGCAGCTACTATTGTTGCAATAGGTACTCATGCTGTCTTGAACAATAGTAGTTTAGCAACAAAACAAGATAAGGCTATTGAATTATTTGGGCTAAGTCACACAACAAACAACAAAAAAGAATATCTATTTGGG
>JALRIJ010000676.1:282-536 GCA_023255485.1 Flectobacillus sp. | reverse complement strand
AACTTGTACAAATTGGCCTGCCTGCATCAAGCTGTTAAAAGTTCCCGTATCCAGCCAAGCTGTTCCTCTACTCAAGATACCCACTTTTAACTTGCCTTTTTCTAAATAGGCTTTATTCACATCGGTAATTTCATATTCTCCTCTGGCACTAGGTTGGATATTTTTGGCAATCTCAACAACCGAATTATCATAAAAATACAAACCTGGTACGGCATAATTCGATTTAGGCTGTAATGGTTTTTCTTCGATTGAAA
>JALRIJ010000676.1:0-272 GCA_023255485.1 Flectobacillus sp. | reverse complement strand
GCTTTTAGTTCTTTGTCAAATTCAACTACACCGTATCTTTCCGGATCCGAAACATGGTAGGCAAAAACGACTCCGCCATCTGGATTGGTATTGGATTGTAACAATTCATCCATATTGGAGCCAAAAAAAATATTATCACCCAAAACCAAAGCAACACTATCCTTACCTATAAATTCTTCTCCAATCACAAAAGCCTGAGCTAAACCATTGGGAATTGCTTGTTCGGCATAACTAAATTGACAGCCAATAGCCGATCCATCCCCTAACAACTT
>JALRIJ010000675.1 GCA_023255485.1 Flectobacillus sp. | reverse complement strand
TGCGACTTCACTTGACAGACTTGAAATAAACTACGGGCAATTTGACACAGTAATAATATCCCCCAAACAAAAGCGAGAGTTTGTAAATGACCTAACAACATTAAACACGGACATTCAAGTCAAACTGAAAAACGAAAAGTAAAATATGTTATGACATTGTACAATAGAACACCAGCCACCAATAATTAAGCATTCGTGGTGGCTGCAAGCCAAACCATGAAGGCATGGCGGACGGCTAGTCTGAGGATGAACTAAACAAAGCAATAGTATTTAAAGGCACTGAAAGCAGGAGACGCTGAAGGTTTTTATGCATTAACGTATCCATATTTTTTCTACCGAAACAGTATTTCCCACACTTCCATAGTTAGCTTTACGCTTGTCTGACCAATTGCTGTGTTCGCCCATCACCATAATATCAAGAGTATATTTCCCTCTTTTCAATATTGGAGAGCAAAAAATGAGTGATGAGGTGGCATACTTACAATACATATCAACAATGGTAGTTGTCAATATCTTGCCACTTTCATTGAACAGGGT
>JALRIJ010000674.1:423-538 GCA_023255485.1 Flectobacillus sp. | reverse complement strand
TTATTATAAATGTTGAAAACTAAAAAGCAAGACAAGTTTTATCTTGTAGTGCAATTTAAAGCCCTTGAAGTTTGTCTACCAAACATTGAGCATGCTTATCTCTAAATAGTTTGCA
>JALRIJ010000674.1:0-413 GCA_023255485.1 Flectobacillus sp. | reverse complement strand
CCCCAAAACCCCAAAACCCCTTTATTATAATTAATTTATTATAAATGTTGAAAACTAAAAAGCAAGACAAGTTTTATCTTGTAGTGCAATTTAAAGCCCTTGAAGTTTGTCTACCAAACATTGAGCATGCTTATCTCTAAATAGTTTGCAAACGTGGAGAAAACCAGCGTAAAGAGTTTGAAAGAATTGAATACACTCCTCTGAAGCCTAACGAACAACATAAAAACTAGAAGTACTTCCATAAACTTCAACAGCAGGCATTGTCAACACCTAAACCAGAACGAGCATTTGGGTCAAGTCTGAGTGTGCGACCAATGTCAATCTTAGGTATGGCTTCAAAAGCTAAAATGGCGGAAGACCTGGAAGTAGTTTGGGAATCAATCGAGATGAGTAGGGCTGAAACCCATAGAATC
>JALRIJ010000673.1 GCA_023255485.1 Flectobacillus sp. | reverse complement strand
ATGCATTGCTTCGCCATCAAGGTATGACGGCACCGCAAGCTTCAAGTTTAAAAACTTAAAACTTGAGTGTTTTAACGCCTGAAGAAGTGCCCAGCAAACAAACCTGGGCCTTCTGGTAGGCAAACACGCCTACAGTGACAACACCTGGCCACTGACTGACTTCAGCTTCAAAGGCCACGGGGTCTGAAATGGTCAAGCCCTTCACATCAAGGATGTGCTGTCCGTTGTCAGTCACCAAAGGTTGACCGTCTTTCAATCGAACTTGGGCTTGTCCGCCCATCTTGGCAAATTGCGCCATGATGCGGGCGCTGGACATGGGGATTACTTCAACAGGCAATGGAAATGTGCCCAAGTGATCGACCAATTTAGATTCATCGGCAATGCACACAAACATTTTCGATTGCGCAGCCACAATTTTTTCTCTTGTGAGGGCAGCGCCGCCGCCCTTGACCATGTGACCTTGACCATCGATTTCATCTGCACCGTCGATGTAAACCGCTAACTCGGTCACATCGTTGCTGTCAAACACAGGAATCCCG
>JALRIJ010000672.1 GCA_023255485.1 Flectobacillus sp. | reverse complement strand
TCCCACGGGGTTGCGATGACAATGCCGTCTAAATCGTCTCGCTTTACCATGTTTTCAAAATCATGCTCTCCATTTTTATAGACAGCAGGTTCTTTTCGATTTTGCGATTTGATGAGCGATAATGTTTTGTCCAATTCCGTTTGGTTAATGTCGCATATCGCATTGATTTCGACATCGCTTCTAAAGAGGGCTTGTTCTACGTGATTGCGTCCTCTTAGTCCTACTCCGATAAAGCCCAGTCGTACTTTTTTTTCCTCCTGATTTTTACCAAAAATAATATTCGGTAACACAATTGCGGAAGAACCTGCTAAGGCTGTTTTTTGAATAAATGTTCTACGTTGCATCTTTTAGTGAGTAATGAAGGTGAATGATAAGTACCACGAAATATTTAACCACGATAAATACATAGAAAACATAGTTATATGAAAAATTGATAATCAATTACTGATGCTCGCTATACTTCTATATGACTCTTAAAATAAATGTGTCTGATTACTTACTTGAAGATAAGGATAATTTTGGATTCTCCTATCCGTATGATT
>JALRIJ010000671.1 GCA_023255485.1 Flectobacillus sp. | reverse complement strand
CCAATTAGTAAAACGCTCCATAAAAATCTCTACACTAACTGATGGTGCTTTTGATATTTCGTATGCATCTATGGATAAAATATGGAAATTTGATGGCTCCATGAAAGAGATGCCTACTCCGGAGGCAATCAAAAAATCAGTTGAAAAAGTAGGCTACCAAAAAATCATTTTAGATGAGAAAGAAAAAACTATCTTTTTACGAGACAAAGGAATGAAGTTAGGCCTTGGCGGAATAGCTCAAAGTTTTATTGCAGATAATATTCGGGATTTATTGAAAAGCAAGGGGTGTATATCTGGAATCGCTAATGTTTCTGGAGATATTGCAGCCTGGGGAAAACAACCTGACGGTAAACCGTGGACTATCGGGATTATCAATCCGATGAATAAAAATAAAATTTTTGCTACTTTTCCATTAATAGATAGTTCTGTTGAAACCTCTGGAACGTATGAGAAATATGTAGTTTTTGACGGAGTGAGATACAGTCATATCATCAACCCAAAAACAGGTTATCCAGCACAAGGAATTGTTAGCGTGACTGTAT
>JALRIJ010000670.1 GCA_023255485.1 Flectobacillus sp. | reverse complement strand
AGCACAACGACAATCAATGTAGCACAACCAACACCATTAGTAGCGAGTTCAGCGGTAAGCACTTCGATTGCATGTAACGGCGGTAACGCTATCATCACTGTATCAGCAACAGGCGGCACAGGAGCATACACAGGCACAGGCACGTTTACCGTAGCAGCAGGTAACTATACTTACACGGTAACAGATGCAAACGGTTGTACCAGCACAACGACAATCAATGTAGCACAACCAACACCATTAGTAGCGAGTTCAGCGGTAAGCACTTCGATTGCATGTAACGGCGGTAACGCTATCATCACTGTATCAGCAACAGGCGGCACAGGAGCATACACAGGCACAGGAACGTTTACCGTAGCAGCAGGTAACTATACTTACACGGTAACAGATGCAAACGGTTGTACAAGCACAACGACAATCAATGTAGCACAACCAACACCATTAGTAGCGAGTTCAGCGGTAAGCACTTCGATTGCATGTAACGGCGGTAACGCTATCATCACTGTATCAGCAACAGGCGGCACAGGAGCATACACAGGCACAGG
>JALRIJ010000066.1 GCA_023255485.1 Flectobacillus sp. | reverse complement strand
AAGGTAATCGACAAAGAGAACCTCTGAGAATATAAATATATATAACTTTTAAAAAAAGTCAACTATTTATAACAATTTTTTTACAATTGTTAATTTTTCGTTTTTATATTTTAAGGTTAATTGTTCGTTTTCCTTAATATTTCCTTTTAATATTTCCTCACTTAAGAAATCTTCACAAAGATTCTGAATGATTCGTTTTAATGGTCTTGCACCATATTCTTCTTGAGAGTTTAATTCAAAAATTCTATCAATTACAGTTTTATCAAATGTAACTAAATAATTCTTCTCAATAAGTCTATTATTTAACTTACCAATTTCAATTTGAATAATCTTCTTTAATGTATCTTCATTTAATGAATTAAATAAAATCACATCGTCAATACGATTCAAAAATTCTGGATTGAATTGTTGTTTAAGTGATTTTTGAATCATTGTTTTTCTAACTTCATATTGTTGAGTTTCGCTACTTGTAGTTGAGAATCCAACACCACCACCAAATTCTGATACTTTTTTAGCGCCAACATTTGATGTCATGATAATCAATGTATTAGTAAAATTAACTTTTCTACCAAATGAATCGGTTAAATGACCCTCATCTAGAATTTGTAACAAAATATTAAAGACGTCTTTGTGTGCTTTTTCAATCTCATCAAAAAGAATAACAGAATAAGGTTTGTTTTTTACTTGTTCTGTTAATTGACCACCTTCATCATACCCTACATAGCCTGGAGGTGAACCAATCAAGCGACTTACGGCATGGCGTTCTTGGAACTCAGACATGTCAATTCTGACCATAGCATTTTCATCGTTGAATAGATAATCGGCTAAAGCTTTCGCCAATTCAGTCTTTCCGACCCCTGTTGTTCCCAAGAAAATAAACGAACCAATGGGGCGTTTTGGGTCTTGCATTCCTGCTCTTGAGCGACGAACAGCATCTGAAATCAACTCAATCGCTTCTTCTTGTCCAGCTACTCGTTTGCCTAACTCACTTTCCAGATGGAGTAGTTTTTCCTGTTCGGCACGCATCATTTTCGATACAGGCACACCAGTCCATTTAGCGACTACCTCAGCAATGTTTTCAGCCGTAACTTCTTCCTGTAACATCGTTGGTTGTTCGCTGTGCTGGTCGTTCTGCATTTGAGCCAAGCGTTGTTGAGCTTCCACTAATTTACCATAACGGATTTCAGCTACTTTACCATAATCACCTGCTCGTTCGGCTTGTTCAGCCTCTATTTTTAACTTATCAATCGCTTCTTTTTCCTTACGAACATTGTCCAAAACCGCCTTTTCAGCTTGCCATTTTGCCATTAATTCGTTTTTCTTGTCGTTCAACTCTGCCAAGTCACGGCTAATGATGCCTTCCCGTTCCTTGTTGTTTTCTCGTCTGATGGCTTCTCGCTCGATTTCTAACTGCATGATTTTGCGTTGAAGAGCATCAATTTCCTCAGGGACAGAGTCGATTTCCATACGCATTTTTGCGGCAGCTTCATCCATTAAGTCAATGGCTTTATCAGGTAAGAAGCGATCCGAAATATAGCGAGTAGAAAGTTCTACCGCCGCAATTACGGCATCATCTTGAATACGTACCCCGTGGTGAAGTTCGTATTTTTCCTTAATCCCTCTCAAAATCGAAATGGCATCAATGATAGAAGGTTCGTCAACCGTTACCAACTGAAAACGTCTTTCGAGTGCCTTGTCCTTCTCAATGTATTTTTGATACTCCTTCAAAGTCGTTGCTCCAATGGTGCGTAACTCTCCACGAGCCAAGGCAGGTTTCAATAAGTTAGCTGCATCCATAGCAGACTCACCGCCACCACCTGCACCAATCAGCGTATGAATTTCGTCAATGAACAAAATAATTTCCCCATCGGCATCGGTTACTTCTTTGATAACCGCTTTCAATCGTTCTTCAAACTCTCCTTTATATTTTGCTCCAGCAATTAATAACCCCATATCAAGGGTATAAATTGTTTTCGTTTTCAAGTTTTCAGGTACGTCACCTGCCACGATTCGTTGAGCAAGTCCTTCTACAATGGCTGTTTTACCGACCCCAGGTTCACCCACTAGCATCGGGTTATTTTTGGTACGGCGAGATAAAATTTGTAACACACGACGAATCTCTTCATCACGACCAATCACGGGGTCAATCTTCCCTGATTTTGCCAAATCGTTTAAATTACGAGCATACCTCTGTAATGATTGATAGGTTGCTTCTGCATTTTGGTCTTTCACGTTATTGTTTCCTCTTAGTTCTTTGATGGCAAGTTTAAATAAGTTTTCCTTTACTCCTGCTTCTTTCAAGGCACTAGCAACGCTGTCTTTTCCTTGAAAAATAGCAAAAAGCAATACTTCTACACTGACAAAATCATCTTGAAAATCTTTTAGCAAAGCTTCTGCTTTGGCAAGAGCTGCTGCGGTATCATTGGCTAAATAAGGTTGTTGTGTACCTCCCGAAATCTTTGGGTAGGTATTCACAATGTTTTGCAATCGCTGTTGAAGTTGAACCTGATTTACGCCCATTTTCTTTAACAAGAAACCAGAGGTATTAGCATCTTCATCCAGAATCGCCTGTAACAAATGACCTGTCTCAATAGCCTGTTGTCCATTATTCGTAGCTACCGAAGCCGCCTGCTGAATAATCTCTTGGGTTTTGGTGGTGTACTTATTGAAGTTCATTGCTTTGTGTATATTATTTGTTGACTGTTATCGGTTGACTGTTGTCAGTTAACAGTTATTTGTTTATTGCTAACCGTTAACTGATTTATCTAATTACAAAAAGGAGACCAATGCTTTTTTTCGGTAAAAATGACTGATTATAGTGAAGTAGGTCTTAAAAATGCGGTCATTTTTACCGTTTTTTTGTAAATAACAAGACTATTTTGCCGATTTTAAAAACGGCCTTATTCTTAAAGTTACCTATAAAAAAATAAGAAAAGGAGAGTGAAAAACATATTTTTATATGATTAAAGCCCAGTAAAATATAGGACAAAACCTAGGTGATAAAATACAAAAAAATACTAATAAAGTGATAAGTTTGTATAATTCAGGATGTTAGCGTATCTTTGCAATTCACCATCCAATTTTTTACATGTTAAAATCAAGTTCAATGTTGTTTTTGTGTTTGTTATTATCATTCACAATGATAGCAAAAGGATTGAGCGTTTTCAGTGGAAAAGCGACCTATTATGCGTCAAAATTTGAAGGCAGACGCACATCAAACGGTGAGCGCTATGCAGGTAGTAAATTTACCGCAGCTCACAAATCATTACCCTTCGGAACGCTCATCGAAGTAACCAACAAGCGTTCGGGTAAAAAAGCGATTGTTCGAGTTAACGATAGAGGCCCTCATTCGAGAAGTGCCATTTTAGATTTGTCTTATTCAGCTGCTAAGAAGCTAGGTATCGTTAACAGCGGTCATGCCAAAGTAAGTGTTAGAGTACTTGGCAAAAAGAAGAAGAAACACCACGCTTAGTACTCATTTACTAAGTTGATAAAAAACTCCCCCAAAGGTGACAAGCTTTTGGGGGAGTTTTTGTTTTTAGCGTTATCCCTTAAAAACAGCTCTAAAGGTCACGCACTTCACCGCTGACAGGGTCGTTGACCGCTG
Organism: Flectobacillus sp.; assembly: GCA_023255485.1. Classification (GTDB taxonomy): domain Bacteria; phylum Bacteroidota; class Bacteroidia; order Cytophagales; family Spirosomataceae; genus JALRIJ01. The sequence goes on along the minus strand of JALRIJ010000066.1, from coordinate 10,251 downwards.
TCAGGGTTATCTCATCGGCTAATTGATGAAGTAACTTTTACTTTGCACGGTTCTGAACCTTTCTGTCATAAAAAATGTAAGACTAATAATCCACTTTACCTCATAATGGGGTTCGTTAGTCTAATGTTTTTAACATGAAAAAACTCATTTCTCGAATTATGATCGCTCTACTAAGCATCGTTGCCTTATTTGCAGTAGCTGTATATGTCTTTCTTCAGCAACCCATGTTTGGGAAAATACCTTCGGGCGAACGGTTAGCTCGTATTCAAAAATCTCCCAATTTTAGAGATGGCTCTTTCCAAAACTTGAATCCTACTCCCGATTTGACGGAAGGAGTTACGTATTATGAAGTTATGAAAGAGTTTTTTTTCGGGGAGAAAAAACGAGTTACTCCAACCGATGTGATTCCTTCTACCAAAATAGATTTAGTGCATTTAGACCCTTCCGAAGATATATTAGTATGGTTTGGACATTCTTCCTATTTCCTCCAAATTGACGGTAAAAAGATATTGGTTGACCCCGTTTTAAGTGGGGCTGCATCACCTATTTCGTTTACGACTAGGGCTTTTAAGGGTACAGATGTTTACACAGTGGCAGATTTACCAGCTATTGATTATTTGTTCATTTCGCATGACCATTGGGATCACTTAGATTACGAGACAGTATTGAAACTCAAACCAAAGGTCGGAAAAGTGATTTGTGGTTTGGGAACGGGCGAGCATTTTGAGTCATGGGGGTTTGATACCAATAAGATTATCGAGAAGGATTGGAATGAAGAAATTGTCCTTGATAATGGATTCATCGTTCATACGGCTCCTGCTAGGCATTTTTCGGGTAGAGGTATTTTACGTAATCGGGCTTTATGGACTTCATTTGCCTTTAAAACACCCACGGCTAGTATTTTTATTGGTGGCGATAGTGGCTATGATACGCACTTTGCTGAAATAGGTAAGCACTACGGCCCTTTTGATTTAGCTATTTTAGAAAATGGTCAGTACGACAAAAGTTGGAAATATATTCACATGATGCCTGAGGAGGTATTACAGGCAGCCAAAGATTTACGAGCCAAACGCTTATTCCCTGTACACTCTTCCAAATTTGCTTTAGGGAATCATGCTTGGGATGAACCCTTGAAACGCATTACCGCAGCAAATAAATCGGTAAAGATGCCCTTGATTACACCAATTATTGGAGAAAAAGTATCTTTGAAAGATACCACACAAAGCTTTAAACAGTGGTGGGTAGGCGTGGAGTAATAACTATTGTGTGCGACACAGTCGCAAGGCCATTTATGCACTGATTGCAAATCAGTGCAAGCCTTACCAAGCTACTAACTTCATAATGCCAGCTTGTTCTTCATTCATTACTCGTAAGAAATAGATACCTTTTTGCAGGTTTTCTGTTGGAATTGTCATAGAACTACTGCTGAGTGTTCCTGACCAAAGGGTATTACCTAAGACATTCATTAAGACAAACTGATAAGGTTTGCCTTTATAATTCGCTAGTGTCAAGGTGATTGTTTCTTGAAAAGGGTTCGGACTTACTTGGAAGAAATGCGTTTCCGTAGGTTCGTTCCCAAGAATTACAGGCGTTGTGGTGTCGATGCTTGTTCCAAAAGGAATTCCATAGCCATATTCTGGCGTTGGAGTGGTGTAGCGATTCCCTGCTTTCCGCAGGTTGGCTATTACTTGCATGGTAGTTAAACTAGGGTTTTGTTGCCAGTAGCAAGCCGCCATGCCACACAAAATAGGAGATGCGAAGGATGTTCCGCTAGAATTGGTGATGTTTCCTGTAGCACTAATTACGACCGATGATTGCCCCATGGCCATTAAATCCGGTTTTACTCGTCCATCTGCCGAAGGGCCAAAGGAACTAAAGGAGGCTTTTAACTCAGTTGAGGTTACTGCTCCTACAGCCAGTACGGAGTCGGCATCTGCGGGGGTTGCAATGTATTTCCATGCTTTAGCTCCTTCATTTCCTGCGGAGATACAAACGACGATACCTGTTGCTGCTGCCCAGTCCGCAGCTCGTGCCGCTATGGTCGTTTTACCATCCATGTTTTGATAGGTATAATTCAGCTTTTCATCGTCAAATTCATTGTAACCCAATGACGAATTAATTAAATCAACGCCCACACTGTCGGCATATTCGGCCGCTATGAGCCAGTTGGCCTCTTCGATAGGATATTCCGTATCGGCATCTTCACTTCTTAATAATAAAAACGAAGCCTTAGGGCTTGTGCCGATAAAGCTTCCTATAACGTTTGCCCCCATGCAGGAAAGAACGGACGTTCCATGCTCATCATCTTCATAAACGGATTTCTCATTTTTTACAAAATCATACGTACCAAGAATTCGATTTTCATCGAATAAGGGTTTAAAGTGAGGAATAATATTAACATTTTTAAAGCCTGCGTCAAGCACTCCAATGAGCATTCCTTCACCCTGAAAACCAAGGTTATGCAATTTGGATGCTCCAATCATTTTAGCTTGGGTAATTCCGTTGCCATAACTAGCATCATCTACTGTTTGGGCAAATTTGGAACGAGTGGCACTTGCTCTAGCCGAAAGAGCTGTCGTGGAAGCAGAAAGGGCGTGATTACCTTCAATGCCTTTCACGAAAGATAATTGTAGTATTTTTTGTAATGTAGTGTTGTCTGTTTCTACATAAACGGCATTGAGCCAACGAGAACTGTACCAAACTTTTGCCCCCGTTTGTCGGATTGCCGTTATATAACTTGGGTTTACGGGTAAGTCTCGGGTAGTAACGGAAATCCCTTGTTTAGTCCTACGATTTATGGAACGAGTCGAAAGAAAGGCTTCAGGTTTCGTGGTGCTGTAGGGCGAGGCAGCTTTATCTTTGAGCAAGACTAAATATTTGGCATAGCTTTGGGCCGTTGCCTGTGAGCCAAGTAAGCAAAGTCCGATAACTACCGATACTAAAAAAGAGCTTTGTCTAGTTTTCAATTCCATAAGTTCGTAATGTGATAAATTTTCGTTTGCCATAATCAATACTCGCTTTACCCAAACAAGCGGGTGTGTTACAATAAGCAAGGTTACTCGATTCGCTGTAAATCATGCCGATTCCTCTGGCATAAACTTCAATTCGCTTTTTTAAATCAACTAACGATGAATCATTTTGTTGCTCTATTACAACCGTATTTGAAAATACCTGCTGATGGAAGGTATAAGGCTGATTCACCTTTTTCATGATGTAATCGTCTCTTCCCCAATTATTGTATAAGTTACCGTCCCAACGTTGGTTTTCTTTTAAAGGAAACGTCAACTTGATAAACTGGTTGTTTCCTTCGTGACGGATACTTTTATCAATGCTATTTTTAACAAAAAACACCGAATCAATTTGCCAATTGGTGCTTTCATTGGCTCTTCGATAGCGGATAATTCGTAATTGCTCTTCGTTGGAAATATCCTTTTCTAGGGCAACTACTTTTTCTTTCCACTGATAACTGTTCTTGATAGGAGCAGTCGAGAGCGAATACTGAATTTCTTGTACATCGTATTCGATAAACTGTCCTAGTTGAGTAAATGTGTAGTTAGTCTGATAGACAGCGTTTATTTCAGAATCGTTGTTTGACTGACAAGCGATGAGCGAAAAAAAACTGTATAAAATGCAAAAATGCTTACGCATAGGGTAGATGATTAATTGAGAACTAAGATGATAAGGAAGAGTAAACTCTTCAGGTGTTATTTGGTATGGCAAGTAGGGGGATATTTTTGTTTTTTCCAAATGAAAACACAAAAGCCTCCGTGTGCGGCGGAGGCTTTGTTGATTAAAAAAGGGAAGTAGGTACTTGTAAGGATAATAGTTAATTAATTATAACCAGCGTTCTGAGTAATATTTGGGTTTTGCGAACGTACAATTTGCGGAATGGGTAATAACAATTTATCTGCTGTGATAGCCTTTCCTTTGGGAGCTAATACGGTGATGGCTCTATTGGTACGTTTTAAATCAAACCAACGGTGGAATTCAATCGCTAATTCGCTACGGCGTTCGTGTTCGATGGCTAAATCTAAACTGGAGTATAAGTTAGTAGGATAGCCTGCTTCTCCAAATTTAGCTAAGCCAGCTCTTGTTCTAACCTGATTCAAATACATAGGGTCACCAGTAGCTTCTGAAAGCATTAAGAGTACATCGGCATAGCGGAAAACCATAAAGTTGTTGTTGGACAATGGATTACCTCCGCCTAATACGGCATTGGCATGCGTCCATTTGATAGGGTATTTTTGGGCAATAAAGGTATTTCCATTATTGTATCCTAAGGCAATACTTTGGTCTCTGCGTGGGTCTGTCGCCTCAAATTCATTGTATAAGTCGTCAGTTACCTGATTCATCCCCGAACCATAAAATCCTAAAAAGTTATTGTTGGGATAAAACGTTTGGTAATAACGACTATACGGTGCAGAGGTTGAACCTCCTAAGTATTGAATTTCAAAAATTGATTCCTTCGTGTTTTTAACATTAGGCCCCCAAAGGCTTGCGTAAGTTGGTAACAGTGCGTATTGATTACTTGCATATACCTCTTTCAGCACAGCGGCTGCAGCCGTTTTATCACCTTGTGTTAAGTAGACTTTGCCCAAAAGCGTTTGTGCTGCACCTTTTGAGGCTTTACCCAATTTGGTAATAGTGGATGCCAGCGGTAATTTGTCAATTGCAAAAAGTAAATCTTTCTTGATTTGATCATAGACCTGAGCTTTTGGTGAACGCAGTACACTGTATGCCTCGTCGCCTGTGATAGGCGTTGTTACCAAGGGAACATCACCCCAAATCTGTACCAAATGGAAGTAATATAAGGCTCTTAAAAACATCATTTGAGCTTTTACATCGTCTTTATAAGTGGCATCTAAGCTCGCTGTTTCGATTTTATTCAAGACAATATTGGTGTTAAAAATCGCTTTGTAATAGTCTTGCCAAAATTGATAAACCATAGTATTGGTTGTCATTAAGCTATAATCTTTAAATTGCCACTTATCTGCTTGAATCCCTGAAATGTTGAACATAATGGCGTTATCGCTCATTTGTTCGTTTACGTAAGAAACAGCCCCTTCTGGGTGGTAAATGGTGTAAAGCGATGTGTAAGCAGCATTGACTGCCAAATCAAAATCGTCTTTGGTTTTGAAATTATCGGCCGTAGCATTGGAAATTGGATTGAGTTCCAAAAACGAATCGCTACAACTCATGACTATTCCACTAAGAACAAAAAGTAGAAAGAGTTTTCTGAATGTTTTCATCGTGATAAGCTATTTTAAAACGTTCTTTTGAACGTTTGAGATGGACATATTTTTACTGAAAAAAATCGAAGGTGTGTAAAAAATGTAACGTTTAAAGCCTTTTGTACCAACTAATATTAGTTAGCAACCGTAAAACAGCTACTTTTAGCTTTAACCCGAGCGACGGTCGCTCATAAACTTTTGACTTTTTACACTCCCTCGTTTTCATGAATTGATTAAAAATCGAGTTTTGCTCCGATGGTAATAACTCTCGGAATTGGATACGAGCCATAATCTACCCCTACAAAAGCTCCGTTAGGGGCGTTCCCCGACGCATTTAAGCCGTTTGACGTATTACCATTTGCTTCACCCGAATAGGTAGAGGCATTGTAGGTGGTGTTTTCTGGGTCATAGTTGGTATAATCACTCCAAAGGAAAACATTCTCTGCATTGACATAAATGCGAGCCGATTTGATAGGCGTTTTTGCCAAAAGACTGTTCGGTAAGCTATACGATACACGGATGTTTTTTAGACGAACAAAAGACGCATCTTCTACCCAAAGACTATGAAATTGGTCTTGTAAGCCTGTAAGTCCAAGCGTAGCTCTAAAATGCTCTCCATCGCCTGGGTTAGCTTCCGAACGCCAACGGTTGGCAACGCCTGCATACATATTACGTCCGTTGTTCCAGAAACCTGAGTAACGGTAATTTTGGTTGACAATTTCGCCTCCAAAAGAACCTTGGAACATGAACGATAAATCAAAGCCTTTATAGGCAAAGGTATTGGTAAACCCTGCCATAAAATCAGGCTGATAGTTCCCCAAGGTGGTACGGTCATCTACCGTAATTTTACCATCGTTGTTTACATCCCGAATGATAGGGTCGCCTGGCTTGGTAGTACTATAGTGTGGATAAGCATCTACGGCCGCTTGATTTTTGAAAACACCATCGACTACATAGCCATAGAAATTAGAAATGGGTTGCCCTACTTCTGTTTTTACCGTTACCACAAAGTCGGTATAAGAAATGGGAGCGTTACTTGGCCCTAGTTGTAATACTTTATTACGATTTTGACTAAAGTTTAAATCGCTGCTCCATTTTACTTTTCCTGTTAAATTTTCGGTATGAAGGTTTAATTCAATCCCTCTATTTTCCATTTGTCCGATATTGGTTAACTGTGTCGAGAAACCAGAAATATCTGGTACGGGCACATTCAAGAGCATATCGTTGGTCGTTGATACATAATATTCACCCGATAGACCGATACGGTTATCCAAGGCTTTTAAGTCAAAACCAATGTTCATTTGCGTAGTACGTTCCCATTTCAAATCGGTATTGGCAATGTTACCAATCGATAAGCCCGGAGCAAGCGTTCCACCTGTGACATAGTTAGAAGAATTTAATAAACTTTTCGAGCCATAGTTCGGAATTTGGTTATTTCCTGCCATCCCGTAACTCGCTCTAATTTTCAGGCTATTAACCGCTTTAATGTTTTGCATAAAAGCTTCGTCAGACATCATCCAAGCGGCCGATACTGACGGGAAATATCCCCAACGAGTATTGCTACCAAAGCGAGAACTACCATCACGACGAATAGCGGCGGTTAAGAAATAACGATTTTTGTAGTTGTACTGTGTTCTTGCTAAATACGATAACATTGCCCATTCAGAAGCATTAGTCGAACCGTTTGAAACGACTCCAGCGTTGAGCGTTTCTACTAAATCGTTCGGGAAGTTGCCTGAGGTGATGGTGGCAAATTCGTTGCGTTGATGTTGAGCAGAATAGCCTAATAGCACTGCCAAATTATGTTCGCCAAATGCTTTCTCATAATTGAGGGTGTTTTCACTCAACCAGTTTAGCATATAACCGCTTGTTGAATAGCCTTCTGCTGCCAAAATTCCAGAATAGCCGTAACCTTGCTTGTTGACACGGTAGCTATTCAAGCGAGTATTGTACAAGTTGGCGTTAATGCTCGTTTTGAACTTTAACCCCTCCATGATTTTTAATTCTGCAAAACCCGTTGCAAGGGTATTGAAGGTCTTATTTTCTTTATGGATATAGCGAGTCAAGGAGTACGGATGCCATAAATTTAAGTCATTATAGGCAACGTATTTGTTCCAAACTGAATTGGGGTCACGATAGCCAAGGTTACCATTTTCGTTATAAATAGGGAAAATAGGGTCACTTTGTAAGGCTAAACTTACAACATCGCTTTTCCCTTGCGTTCCGTCTGTGCGGTCAAAAATGCTTGTTGCTCCAAGGTTCAAACCAATCGTTAATTGCTCGCTTACTTTGTGCTTGATGTTTGAGCGAACAGATAAACGTTTGTAATAATTTTCATCCAACACAGCATCTTGATTAAGGTAGGCTCCCGAAAACATAAACTGTGTTTTTTCAGTACCACCCGAAACAGATGCTTGAATGTTTTGAGAAGGAGCAACTCTAAACATGACATCTTGCCAGTCTGTCCCTTTGCCAAACTGCTGTGGATTCGTCGTGAAATCGTCAGGAATTCGGTAGGTCGAAGTACGAGCACTGTTAGGGTCTGTCGCCTTATTTTTAGCAGGATTCAAATCTACCCACGCATTGTTATGAGCGTCGATATAGTAATCAATCCACTGTTGGGCATCCATCATTTTTACACGGCGTTCTACGCTTTGCATTCCCGACTCGTAACCAATATTGAAGGTCGTTTTGCCTGGTTTTCCCAATTTGGTGGTAACAATAATAACCCCATTTGCCCCACGAGAACCATAAATAGCTGCCGACGACGCATCTTTCAAAACTTCTACCGATTCAATATCCTGTGGGTTCACCATGTTGAGGTTGAAGTTTTCTAAAGGAACGCCATCCACTACAAATAGAGGGTTTGTCCCTGCGGTAATGGAGCTTACCCCACGAATACGGATGATAGGAGATACCCCCGGAGCACCCTGTGCTTGAGAGATATTTACCCCCGCAATTTGTCCTGCTAAGGCTTGTGTAACGTTGCTAAACGAACGGTCTTGAAATTGTTTGAAAGCAACCGAAGACACCGCACCGGAAACGGCACGTTTGCTTTGGGTACCATAACCCACGACAATGACTTCTTCCAAGGATTTTTGGTCGATGGTTAAGGCAACATTCAGCAGTGTACGTTTACCGACTACAATTTCTTGCTTGTTATAACCTACATAGCTGAATACAAGAACACTCTTTTCGTCAGGAATGGCCAAACGAAATTGTCCTGAATTATCGGTAATTGTTCCTTTATTCGTTCCTTTAATGGTGATGTTAACGCCTGCTAACGCATTCCCTTTTTCATCGCTTACTTTTCCCGCAACACTTTGTTCAATTACAGGAGTGACGTTATTTTTTTCCACCACAGATACATCGGAAGCCATATTTTTTGGACTAGCGATGGCTGAGTTTTCTCTGACGACATTGGTGCTTTCTGGAAATCGACTTGCCTGTTCAGCCCTCTCTTTGCTCGATTTCTCATCAAAAACGACGAATGATGTTTTATTGATCTTCTTGTAACTTAAACCGAAAGGGGTAAGCAAGCTGGCTAGACTCTGTGATGGATTTTTTCCTACGGAGTAAGTATTTGCTTTTACCGAAAATCGATTAACTGTTTTTAGTTCATACATAATTTCAATACCATGTATGTTCTTTAATTCTTGTAGTGCTTCGGTCAATTTAAGAGAACTGGAGCTTTGTTGACTCGTATAATGTTGAATGCTTTTGGTGGAAGCAAAAGCCTGTGACCAACCTGGTTGCTTTGCAGAAAGCAATAGCGTAACCATCAACCCCATTTTAGAAGCGTTGAGTATGCGTTTTTTCATAGCTGATTGAAATTTATTAATACGCTGAAAGAATGACAAGATTTCCTTGTCGTACCACATTGATATTTAGTAATTCTGAAATTGTTTTGAGTAATTCATCGACATTTTCGGCTCTAAACGACCCCATCAACACACGCTGAGCAAGTTCTTCGCCTTTTATTTCTACTTGTAATCCATAGTTTTCTTCTAGTAAATAACCCACTTCTTGTAAGGTCGTTTCATCAAAAACAAAGCGATTGCCTGTGATTTCGCTTACACTTGGTGGGCTGGCAACTACTTTTTTCTGAATATGATTGGCCATATCGAGGCTTACTAATTCACCTGGCTTCATGATTAATTGTTTCGCCGTGTTCCCTTCAGTGTATTGAATGCGGACTTTTCCTTTTTTCAATACCACTTTTGACCCTTGGTTACGTACACACACCGAAAATTCTGTTCCTAATACCACTACCTCAAACTGATTCGTCGATTTGACGATAAAACGTTTATGGTCGATGGTGTGCTTTACCGAGAAACTGGCTTCGCCTACCAATAAGACCTCTCTACTGCGTGTTCCAAAACCCCAACGAGGTACACGTAACGAGGAGTTTTCGCTTAATTCGGCTTTACTACCATCGGGTAATAGGATACTTTGCTGTTGCTGACTTCCCGTTTTATAGTACTGATATTGAAGGTTATCTCTAAAAAGGAACGTCAATAAGCCCAACAAACAAGCCACTGAAGCCGCTACTAGCCAAGGTATGTTGCTACGAGGGCTCGTGCTTATCGGATTATCCATAGAGGAGGGCGAATCAGTTAGCACTTCCTCTTCTTGTAGGCTAGTGTCCATGAAGTGTTTATACACCTCCAAAGCCGTTTCCGTTTCGGGTAAATACTGTAAATTATAGCGTTCCCATTCTTCTAGCCATTCGTAGTAATATTCCTCATGGGCTGGATTTTTCAACCACTCTTCAATGAGTTGGCGTTGCAGCGGAGAGGTTTTCCTTGCAAAATGGTTAAATAAGAGTTCTTTATTGACCGTTGTATGCATTGTATTAATTGGGATCGTTATCTGTTTGAGTTTTGAAATAGGTTCATCCATTCAGGACGATTTTTAAGACGAGAAAAGGTCGTAATTACTTAGCAAGAGTAAACTAATCAGCCAATGTTCTTGTAATCCTTTTCGCACAAGAGCAAGTGCCTTACTGATGTGTACATCT
>JALRIJ010000669.1 GCA_023255485.1 Flectobacillus sp. | reverse complement strand
AATACATATCAAAACAAAAAAACAAACAACAATAGAAGAGTTGTAGCATATAAATGGTTCTTTCCATTTCTTAAAAGAATGTTGGGATTACGTGACCAACCAATACAATATATACAATTACAAACGGTTAAATTTACGTGGCCTCAAAGAGAAGAAGATACCAAGGAATCCAACCAAGAAGCAGAAGATACAAATAAAACAAACGAAGAAGAAGAAGAAGAAGAAGAAGAAGAAGAAGAAGAAAATACAAACGAAACAAACGAAGATACAGAAGAAGATACAAATGAAACAAACAAAGAAGAAGAAGAAGAAGAAGAAAATACAAATGAAACAAACAAAGAAGAAGAAGAACAAGAAGAAGAAGAAGAATTTTGTATCCAACAAGAATATTGTGAGTTATTATTAAGTATAAAAATAAGTACTAAAAAAGATTTAATAAATATAACGATTTTAATTTTAATGTTATATTTCTGTATTGTGTAACCTAAATTCTGTATTGTAACTAAAATAACTAACTACCAAAAAGTGAGGCATTTTAATGCAAT
>JALRIJ010000668.1 GCA_023255485.1 Flectobacillus sp. | reverse complement strand
GGTCTGTTGTAACACATAAATAGCCAAAGTCAGTTAAGATAGGTTCTGAAAAAGTAATCTTATTATCTTGGAGTATCATCAATATTTCTTCAAAATTATCTAGTGTAAAACCTAAGCGTACCGATGAATCTGCTTCTTGTTGAGTTTTTGTTAAAGGGTAAATTTCTAGCACGAAACTCCCCATACTTGTTGCGTAATGAAATGGACTATTACCATGTTTATGATATTCAAAGGTCATTCCTAACAGGCGATAAAAATCAGCAAGGCGTTCAGGATTGCTTGTACGAATGACGAGTAGGCGAATTTCCATTGATAGTGTTTAAGTAAGTAAGTATTTCGCTAAACCTATAAGGTTTTGGTTAAAGATATGACTATAAGGATATTACAAACTAAACCTTATAGGTTTTTACACCAACTTATTTTGTCCTGTTACTTAGTAGTCAAAAATTGCTGATAGTCTTCAATTTTATGTTGTAATCTCATAGCTAAGTAAGGATTGCCGTCTTTTAGGGTATCTAAAATAATCATTGCTTCTTCAATGTATGC
>JALRIJ010000667.1 GCA_023255485.1 Flectobacillus sp. | reverse complement strand
TATCACGTGATTCAAGATTATAAAGTGTTGGCTCGTTCCATAACAGGTATCAAGCAGAGAGACATTACTATTGCTCCAGAAGATTTCGGAGTGATTGATGCGGCTTTGCAATGGAACAAGGTGCGTCCTTATTTGGGTTGGGGATGGGGGAGAGCCTTTCCGAATCACCGTATTAGCTTTGGGGTAGATATGGGGGTGTATTATATGGGAAGTCCTCATTTGAACGTGAATTATGAAGGCTTTTTAGAAACGACTACGCTGGATGAAGAATTGAAAAAGGTGGAACAAAAGGCGGCAGGATATGCCTACTACCCGCATTTGGGCTTTCAAATTCGGTATTTGATTGAGTGAACTAGTGATTGAGTGAATTGTGATTGAGTGAATTAGTGATTGAGTGAATTAGTGATTGAGTGATTTTGGGGGCTGGTTATTTCTCTGTGTGCCTTTGTGGTACTTTGTGTATCTCTGTGGTAGGAAATAGTTAGTGAATTAGTGATTTGGGGGCTCGTTACTTCTTCGGTACAAATAAAATAAAAACCTATGAAATAT
>JALRIJ010000666.1 GCA_023255485.1 Flectobacillus sp. | reverse complement strand
AATTTCTTGGAAACACATATATGGTTTATTGATAAAAGTCTTTTGAATTTGGATCATAAAATATAACATATTACTTTCCAGGATTTAAAAACCCAGCAAATACGAATGAATCTAAATTTAAACTATGATTGAATTATTAAACTTTTCCGCTAAATGGCATACTTGAGAAGATATGTTTTACGCAATTAATGTCTGTATTAAATTTATCAGACAATTAATTTTATTAGTTAATTTCATTTATTTTACCTGTTATTTTATTATAACCTATTAAAGATTAACCAGAAATTGTTGCTTTTAAATTTTCATTTGTTTTTGCAATTATTTTTAATTACTTTTCATTTTCAAAGTTTTGAAGTTAAATTAATTGCAGGTTTGTGTTTTGTTGTTCAAAAGCACGAATGTTTTCTTTTGCTTCAAATGTTTTATACAACTATTGTCGCAGCTCAGATTCATCCTTTTAAGGATAAAGTTCAATTAAGTGTTTAGCCAAATTCTACTGGTCCTCTATTTTAAGGCGGAGTACTTGGCAGAATACTTTAATGTCAACCA
>JALRIJ010000665.1 GCA_023255485.1 Flectobacillus sp. | reverse complement strand
GTCATGTTTGAAGGTGTACCGCAATATCCAAGTTGGGCACGTACGGGGCATATCGTCGATAAGCATAATGTCACTATTTTATATACTGCACCCACGGCTATTCGTTCCATGATGCGTGAGGGCGATGCTTTTGTGCGAGAGAGTGATCGGAGCAGTTTACGTTTATTGGGTTCGGTGGGTGAACCAATTAATCCTGAAGCATGGAATTGGTATTACACCGTTGTGGGCGAAAGCCGCTGCCCGATTGTGGATACGTGGTGGCAAACCGAAACGGGCGGTATTTTAATTTCTCCATTACCCGGTGCAACCGATTTAAAACCGGGCTCTGCTACACGCCCGATGTTTGGAATTCAACCCGCTTTAGTCGATGCAGAGGGCAAAGAACTGGAAGGTGAAGCCGAAGGCAATCTGATTATTAAAGATTCTTGGCCGGGGCAAATGCGAACGATTTGGGGTGATCCCGCACGTTTCATTGAAGCCTATTTCTCGACTTATCCCGGCAATTATTTTACAGGGGATGGGGCGAGAAGAGATAAAGATGGCTATTACTGG
>JALRIJ010000664.1 GCA_023255485.1 Flectobacillus sp. | reverse complement strand
GGGATAAACAAAGAACAAAACCAATAGTTTTGAGAATCAGGAAACAGATTGTTGTAATTTATGAAACAATAAACTGCCGCTAAATATGCAAACAAAATGATGAAAACTAAAAGCTAAAAGCACTTTGATTATTTCAGCAATTAAGATTCGGTACTTATCTTTTTGTCTGAAATTTCATCCCTTTTAAATGTAACTGCACTTTAAGTTTATTTGTGCTAGATCTCGGGCCCTTAAATAAATTAAGTATTGTAGAGTGAAATATCATGGTGTTTTTCAATGAGAGGGGTTTACATTTCACTTTTGTCTTCAAGTATATTTATTCCTTCTCCAACCTCAAGATCTTCAGGTTTGCCAATTTGCAAAAACACTTCATTGCTTGACAGTCTGCTTTTGCGTAAAAGTGTGGCTCCCATCTCGCTATCTTTCAACCCAATTGAAGAAATCTTGGAAGCAAAATTAGACTTCGTTACTTCTTCAACCTTGATAGAAGACTTCATTTTTAAATTATAATGATTTATAATAAAGGGGTTTTGGGGTTTTGGGGTTTTGGGG
>JALRIJ010000663.1 GCA_023255485.1 Flectobacillus sp. | reverse complement strand
CCCCAAAACCCCAAAACCCCTTTATTATAATATTTATTCATTGCTTCAATTAATTCATTAAGTACTTGAATCCTCCTCCAAATTTGTTTGCTTGTTTCAGTGCTCCAAGATTACCAGGAACTGCAAACTAGTATTGATTTGGGTCATCCCAATTGTTCACATCTTGCTTAACAAACCTCTAGTTTTCGTCAGTCAGCATCTGCTCAAATCCGTAATTAGTGTTCCCAGTATTGCTTCTTAACTTGAATGCTTCTGGTTTCATCATGTTGTGTTAAACTTAAGATAGCTTATCACTATCAAACTAAGGAGATGAACCAATCTAAGTGAGTGCACCAATTTATATTTATGACTTAGCATACTTGGCTTTGAAGTCAGGCATACTTTGTTTCTTGGAGGCCATTCCAGCAGATTGCTGGGGACTTTGCATTTGATTGGGTTGCTCAATGTAAACATCTGCCTTTCTTGAGAACGAAGCAGGACTTCTCCTTCCTAGTGCATTATCAAGGATCTTTTGTTGCACTTCAGCCTCTCTTCTGCCTCCGAATCCTGGCAGTTTTCC
>JALRIJ010000662.1 GCA_023255485.1 Flectobacillus sp. | reverse complement strand
CTTCTTGTTCTTTGTGTACATTACCAAACTTTAGTCTAAACTTTGGTGGTCTTGCACCGTCCATACGTATAGGTATGCTCGCGTAGCTCTTGCAAAAAGCCACGAGCTTGTATGCCGGGGCGACCTGCCCACTGCGAAAATAATTTTGAGAGAGCTGCTATTTTGTGCGAGGTACATGTCAGCAATCACATTCGCTCGTTCACGCCATGTGCGTACAAGTATCACGTGATGTGCTTTTTTTGTGTCTTAGCGTGTTTCCGCATAAGGACCTGATCCGTAGAAAAGACCAACACGAATGGTCTTGTTTGACCGAGTGTGGGCCGCAACCCGTGAGCGCAGACATGCTCACACCAGCCGCCGTCGTGCTCTTCTACGAAACGGAGTACAAGCTGTGTTCTCCGTTTGCTTCTTCTTCTTCTTCTTCTTCTTCTTCTTCTTCTTCTTCTTCTTCTTCTTCTTCTTCTTCTTCTTCTTCTTCTTCTTTCTCACTGGAGGGAAGAGACACTGCGTGGCATACTCTGACCACTCACGTCTTCCAAGACGGCCTCCTTCCTCCATC
>JALRIJ010000661.1 GCA_023255485.1 Flectobacillus sp. | reverse complement strand
AGGAAATATGGCTGGTGGCGGGTTTAGCAAAAACAAAAGTATAATGAGACAATTGAACTATGATATCCCTGTGCCCATACCACTTTAATATGTTTAGACATAAGATCAAATGATTTAAACAAAAAACAAACAATTTTTTGAAAAAATGAATTAAACAACAAATTTCAAATTTAAACAGTCAAATAAATACAGAAATATAAAACTTAATTAAAATGAGAATATTTAGATAAATTTGCCTGATCACTTAATCCCTTTAGAAACAAGATGTCTTAACACTTCTCTTCTTAAAGTAATAAAAGAAATAGAAAAGAAATAAAAATAACCAGAGGAAATTGCGATTAATCTATACGGAGAAAAAGAAAAACAAGAAGAAGCGCAATTAATGCAAATGATTTAACTTGGCGGATTACTAAGCAATTCGGCACAGTATTTAAATTCAGACACTAATAATTCTACTGGAAGGACAAATGATCACATTAAACTTTAATCACAGTTTAATAACAAAAAATGAATAATTTATTTTTAATTCAAAAATAAGGGGTTTTGGGGTTTTGGGGAGAT
>JALRIJ010000660.1 GCA_023255485.1 Flectobacillus sp. | reverse complement strand
ATGCGTTCGTAACCTCTATCAATTTGCTCGATATTTTGAATCGTTGAAGTTCCTTTTGCAGAAAGTGCTGCAATTAATAAGGAAATTCCCGCTCTAATATCTGGCGAACTCATAATGGTTGCTTTTAATTGTGATTTAAAATTATGTCCCATAACCACAGCGCGGTGTGGATCACATAACATAATTTTTGCGCCCATATCAATCAACTTGTCCACAAAGAACAAACGGCTTTCAAACATTTTTTGGTGAATCAATACATCGCCATTGGCTTGAGTAGCTACCACCAAAACAATACTCAATAAATCGGGAGTGAAACCTGGCCATGGTGCATCAGCAATGGTCAATATTGATCCGTCAATATCGGTTTTAACTTCGTAACCATTTTCATGAGAAGGGATATAAATATCATCTCCTTTTCTTTCTAAGGTAATTCCAAGTTTTCTAAAAACATTTGGAATGACACCCAAATTATCCCAACTCACATTTTTAATAGTAATCTCACTTCTTGTCATCGCCGCAAGGCCAATCCATGAACCAATTTCTATCATATCAGGAAGTATTCTG
>JALRIJ010000065.1 GCA_023255485.1 Flectobacillus sp. | reverse complement strand
GATTTTGGATGACTGTCTTTCGGCGGTGGATACCAAAACGGAAAATCAGATTCTGAATAATTTACAAAGCATTATGAAAGGCAGAACGTCGGTCATCATTTCGCACCGTGTTTCTTCGGCTAAATTGGCGGATAAAATCATCATGCTCGACAATGGTTACATCATCGAACAAGGAACGCACGATGAATTATTCGAGAAAAATGGGGCTTACCGTGAATTGTATGAAAAACAGTTGCAAACGGAAACGGCTTAGATTGGGAATTTTGGATTTTGGATTTTGGGAACGCCTTTTATTTTGGGGGCGTTCCTTTTTTTTGTTTTTCTTATCTTTTTTTTATGGAATTGACGTTATTGCAGCATCTACCTTTTAAAACATAGCTAACAACATGAAAAAAACACTGTTCTTTTGCCTGATGGCTCTACACTCTTTTGGACAAAACAAAGAGATTAACCTGGATTCTAAAATCGATAAGGTGACGGTTTTCCTTTCGGGTGCTCAAGTGGTGCGTTCTGCTAAAACAAGCCTTTTAGCAGGAAAAACGACGCTTCGTTTTCAACACCTTAGTGCCAAACTAGACCCTAATAGTATCCAACTGAAAGCAGAAGGTACCACCATCGTATCGGTTAAGCATGAAATCAATTACTTAGATAGCCCCACCAAACCGCAAGAAATTGCTAAACTGCAAACGCAAAAAGAAGGACTCGAAGATAAATTAGCAGCGAATAAAAGTATGCTGACGGTCTATAAACGAGAAGAGGAAATGTTGGTAAAAAACCAAGCGATTGTCGGACAGCAATCGGGTTTAAAGGCATTAGACTTAAAAGAGTCCGTCGATTTCCAACGCCTTCGGATGTCGGAAGTATTAACCAAGCAATTGGATTTAGACAAAGCCATTAAAAAGTTAGAAAAAGAAATGGCTCAACTGGATAATCAAATCAACCAAGTAGCAGGAACAAGAGGCGAAGATCAAGCTGAAATTGTGGTGACGGTATTGAACAACACCGCTGCCCCTGCTTCGTTTGCGATTACCTATTTTGTAAGCGATGCCAACTGGACTCCGTCGTATGACTTACGAGTAAAAGATATTTCAAAGCCCTTAAACTTGGCTTTCAAAGCAAGTATCAACCAACATACAGGCGAAGATTGGAAAGAAGTAAGCCTATCCTTATCGACAGGTGAACCACAAAACCAAGGTGTTGCCCCTACTCTTTCTACTTGGTATTTGGAAGAGGTGAAGACCGTCAAAGCATTGAAGTTTTCAGCTCCAGAAATTAAACGAGATGAAGAGGTAAGTATCCCTACCCTCCTACAAGGTCGAGTAGCAGGCAACGGTAAAGCTCCAATGGCAGATGCCGACCAAATCGACCTTTCTGCCAATACGAATTATCAACAAACGGTCAAGTCTTTTGATTTATCCCAACATTACACCATCAACGACGGAAATGACGGTTTTCAAGTAGAATTAAAAACGGCTGAAATCCCTGCGACCTACGAGTATTACGTTGCTCCGAAATACGATAAAGATGCGTACCTGACGGCAAAAGTAGTCGATTGGGAAAAATACGATTTGATGGAAGGTAACATGAAACTCTATTTTGAAGATACCTACCTCGGAGATTCGTATTTGGATGTGTCTAACAAAGATACGTTAACAATTTCTTTAGGAAAAGACAAAGGCGTATTGGTGACTCGTACTAAATCGAACGATTTTAGAAAAAAACAAAGTCTAGGCTCAAACAAAACCGATAGTAGAGCTTATGATATTGTGGTCAGAAACATGAAACGCCAAGCCATCAATTTGATTGTAGAAGACCAATTCCCCATTTCAAAATGTAAAGAAATTGAAATCCTTGACCAAGATGCTCCAGAGGCAGAAGTGAATAAAGAAACAGGCAAACTTTCGTGGAAGTTTAGTTTAGAACCTAACAAAGAAAAGAAAGTGCATCATCAATTTAGCGTTAAATCTCCTAAAGCGATGGTGTTGAGTTTGGACTAATTTTAAATAGGTAGTAGGTATGAGGTCATAGGTATGATGTTGCTAAAAACAACTACCTACGACCTCATACCTACTAATTCATACCTCCTAACTAATACCTACGACCTCCAATAGCCCTATTCCACCAATTTGCTACTCAAACGAAGTAATTCTACTTCCGAAATTTTAGCATTACACTCGGCATCAATCAAACGAGTTTCTGCGGCAACGGCATTACGTTGTACCTCTCTCAATTCATACGAAGTTGCGTTTCCGACTTTATAACGTTCAAACGCAATTTCAATATTTTGTCTCGCAATTTTATAGTTTTCCGTTTCTAACTTAATCAGTTCCAAGCTATTGTTGTAGGATAAATACGTGCGTTCCAAAGCTGTATTTAACTGATTACGTAAATCACTTTCTTGAAAAGCCAGCGTTTCCGTATTCAGCTTGGCGTTTTGGATTCTACGTTTTTGATTATAGCCATCAAAAATCGGAATGGTTGCTCTGATTCCATAGTTAAACGCATAATTCTGCGAGCTTTTAGTAGCTTGTGGAGCACCTGCACCGTTATTGGCGGTGTTGTAGTTATAACCCGTAACCAGAGCCACTTGTGGATACTGCTTTGCCTTTTCCGCTTTTACCGCCATGTCTGCCAACTGACGATTCATGGCTGCTAAGGCAAGCGAAGGATTTAGCTTTACCATAGCATCCCGAAGCGTCGTCAAGGATAAATTTTTATCCAACATAAACGTATCGTTCGTCGAAAACTCGGTCGATAAATCTCTTACCAAGAGCGAATTCAAGGCATATTTTGCCGACTCAAGGGCTTGTTCTTGGGCTAACAGAGCGGCTTTATCTTCGTTGTAATCTACCTGTGCCGAAAGGAAATCTACCTTTGAACCTTGTCCCACTTCGTAGCGGTCTTTTGCCAATTTTAAACGGTCATTAGAAATTTCCAAGCCATGTTTTAAGTTCGTCACCCTTCTCGACTGACGAATAATGTCATAATAGGCTGTCGCTACTTGAGCTACCGTGTTTTCAACTTGGCTTTCTGTTTGAGTATAAGTCGCTTTTTGAATAGTACTCAATCGCTCTTTGGCAATAAACATTCCCATACCATCATAAAGTGTCCAAACAGCATTCACGCCAATACCTCCCGTATTGTTAGGGACTCCAGAGCGTTCAATAGGAGCAAGGTTGGGGTCAAACAAGCCCAATGTTACACTCGAAATCGTGTAGTTTTTACTGATAGCTCCTGTCACTACAGGTAACATTCCAGCATTACCACGAGTATTATCATTCTCTGCAATTTTCTGTTGGACTTTAGAGACCTTGATATTGTAAGCTCGCTCCATGGCGATACGTACAGCCTCATCGAGTGATAACGTTGTTTTCTGAGCAATACCCGAAAACGGAAGAATAAAGACAATCCATAAAAACAACAAAGTCGAGAAGCGTTGATAGATTGGGATTATTAAAGAATATATCATATTTTTAAAAGATTGGAGACCTGCTAATTCAAAAAGTTTGTTGTTTGTGACCAAATTTAGTTCATTACAGTCAAAATCTTACATATAAGGTATTTTTTAGCATCTAGTTAACACATAGACCATGTTAATACGGAAGGAAGTTTATAAAGTTTTAATGGTAACAAGAGGAGTCAAATCGGGTATAGGTTGGTACTTCAATATCTTACTCGTAAGTACAATTATTCTCAATACCATTGCCATTATTTTGCATACTGTAAAAAGTATGCGACACGAATTCGATGCGTTTTTTATCGACTTCGAATATTTCTCTGTCGTATTTTTTACCATTGAATACCTACTCCGACTATGGGTTTGCGTGGAACAAGAAGAATATAGCCATCCTATCAAAGGTCGTATTCGTTATGTTTTCTCAGCAGGTGCAATTATTGATTTATTAGCCATTTTACCGTTCTACGTAACCCATTTTGCTTCCGACACAGGACTTATTCGTCTGCTTCGTTTGTTCCGAGTGTTCAGATTATTCAAACTTTCCCGTTATGTTCATGCCCTACGAGTCATTGAAAATGTCATTAAAGAAAAACGAGAAGAGCTGTTGCTCAGTTTAGTATTTATGTTCTTTGTCTTGTTGATAAGTTCTTCGATTATGTTTTATATCGAAAACCCAGCTCAGCCCCATTCGTTTTCAAGTATTCCAGCAACCTTATGGTGGGGCATCAATACCATCACTTCCGTAGGCTATGGAGATATGTATCCCATCACTACCTTGGGGAAGTTTTTAGGTGGAGTCATTGCGGTTGGAGGTATTGCTCTTTTTGCTTTACCAACGGGTATTTTGGCATCAGGGTTTGCAGAGCAACTCAGTAATAGCAAGCAAAAAAAAGAGCAACACCAACATCGGTATTGCCCTCATTGTGGTAAAGAATTACCGCATTAACTCCTGCTTACAACTTTCCTAACTTCCGATACGCATCCGAGTTGGTAGGGTCTAACGAAGAGAGTAGTGTAGCGATTTTCTTGCGTTCATCGGCTGGTGCTTCGGAAAATATATTAACCAATTCTTGCGATTTTGCTTCAAAAAATAAACGTACAATTGGCTGCCCGGGACGAGCAGCATTTACTTGTTTCATTACGTTCAGATATTCAGTAATCAAACGACGACCTTCGATTGGATTATTGGCAAAATTATCCATCGCCAAACGATGATAGGTATAAAAACCATCTCTCAAAGGCTGTAACTGCTGATTCATGAGGTTTTCAGAAAGCCAATAGCGATTACGAATATCTGAAGTCGAAGTCCATGCTAAACCTGCTGTTTGTGCATTATTCACCACATTCAATGCTTTTTGAACAAAGGGCGTTCCTCCCATTTTACTGAAAGAATCATAGTCAAATGCCAAAGCTGTATAAGCGTAAAAAGCCAACATTTGCGTTAAATTATCGCTAAAGCTGTTATCATTATAATTTAAAGGCGTTCCTGTAACGTATTTAAAATTAAAGCTTTTATCCACATAGTTAAGCAATACCGTTTCATAAGCCGTTCCATACACAGGGCGACTTACCTGAAAACGAGCGTTCGCCTCATAATCTCCCGACGACGAAGCCTTGGTAAAAATAATAGCCAACGAACATTTTATTCGCTCTTCAGGTTGAAACTCATCATTTGTCCAACGTCGACTGTTCAAAAACTCTTGAATAACTCGTTGAATCTCAGGGTAAATTTGCGTTGCCCCTCGTTGTTCATTCACCTGAATCTGGTCGGTGCTCAAGGTAACCGTACAGCTCAATTCTTGAGCCGAAACCACACGGCTCATTAAGAAAAGTGTAGCAAAAAATAAAAAGATTTTCTTCATCGATTGGTTCTTTATGAATCGAAATTCACTAATAATCACTCCATCATTATTCACTAAATCACCCTATTTTTTAAGGCAAGACTATCTTCAATCACCGCAATAATATCATTAGCGACATCCTGCTTTGATTTCAAATCGAAATGTAATTGCATTCCATCTTTTTTCAAAATACTTACTTTATTGGTATCATGTCCGAAACCAGCCCCAGCATCTCTTAACGAATTTAAGACAATAAAATCTAAGTTTTTCGATTGAATTTTCCCCATGGCATTTGCCACTTCGTTATCTGTTTCGAGGGCAAAACCTACTAACAATTGCTGAGCTTGCTTTTGTTGTCCGAAAGTTTTTGCAATATCAATCGTTTTGGTCAACTCTATCGTAAACGAATCTTCTTTCTTTTTTATTTTCTTATCAGCCACCGTTGTTGGCGTATAATCTGCCACAGCTGCTGCCAAAATGGTCACGTTGGCTTCTGGAAAAACCGATTGAGCCGCTTCAAACATCTCTTTTGCCGAATGTACCTTAATTAATTGAATGCGTTCATCTGGCAAACCAATTTGTACAGGTCCACTCACAAGCGTCACTTTTGCCCCTAATTTAGCCAATTTATCTGCTAGAGCATAGCCCATTTTCCCTGTTGAGTGATTACTAATGAAACGTACAGGGTCGATTGCTTCTTGGGTAGGGCCTGCAGTGATTAAGATATTCTTACCGATAAGATTAGGGAAAAACTCTGGATTAAGTTCTTTTTTAAAACTTGCTTTCAATACTTCCACTAATTCTTCTGGTTCTGCCATACGTCCTTCACCGACCAAACCACTAGCGAGTTCACCAAAATTAGCTTTCACAATCACATTCCCAAATGATGTTAACTTACGAAGGTTTTCCAAGGTACTCGGGTGGCGATACATATCTAAATCCATGGCAGGAGCAAAAAGAACTGGGCATTTTGCAGAAAGGTACACGGCTGTCAATAAATCATCGCAAATGCCATTGGCACATTTGGCAAGCGTATGAGCAGTAGCTGGTGCAATAAGGATCAAATCTGCCCATAAACCCAAGTCAACGTGGTTATTCCATTCGCCAGATTCGCCTTTTACAAAATTGCTATACACGGGCTTTTTCGATAACGTCGCTAAGGTTAAGGGAGTAATAAACCCCTGAGCAGCCTCTGTCATCACGATTTGTACCTCTGCTCCTTCTTTTACCAACAAACGGGTCAGAGAGGCAATTTTGTAGGCGGCAATACTTCCTGAAACGCCCAATAAGATTTTCTTGTTCTGAAGCATGAAAATTCGGTGGTTGTAATTTGATATGAATTAAGAGCACGCAATACGGTCAATAATACTGCAAGTTAATACAAAATAAAAGGGTCAAGTGTAATACACCCGACCCTTTTACTTAAAATCTTAGCGAAAACTAGTCCTCTTTCTCTTGGTTTGGAAGACGGAATGTGAATTTACCTTCTACAAATTCATCAATGGCAATAGAAGTTGGTTTCGGCATTCTTTCGTAGAATTTAGAAATTTCGATTTGCTCACGGTTCTCAAAAATTTCTTCAAGATTATCCACAGAAGAAGCAAACTCAGACAATTTGTTGTTTAACTCTTCTTTTGTTTTTAAAGCTACCTGTCTAGCACGTTTTGCCATAATCGCTACGGCTTCGTATATGTTACCACCTGCAAGGTCTGCAAGTTTATCACAATCTCTAGTAATGATTGATGGATTCGTTGGCATATTCTTATTTATTTAATATTCGTCGTTATTTTTTTTCAACAGTTGTCTTTTCAGCTCCTGTTACTTTACCTGTAGTCGCTTTCTCTTTTTCTAAGAAGGCTTTATATTCTTCTTCTAACTTCGTAATACGGTCGCTTTCTTTAACACTATAATCGTAGTATTTCTCAGCACGTTTAGTAAAGTCGCTCTGCGGATATTTTTCAAAAAGTTCTTGATAAAATTTAGCCGCATCGTTAAAGCGTTCTTTCTGCTTCGATTCGATGGTACTCTTTGCCAGTTCAAACTGAGCTAAGACTTTCAGATAAGCCATTTCTTCTTGATAATCTGAATCGGGAAAATCTTTCTGAAAGTTCGTAATTTCGATTACGGCAGACTTCAAAGAAGCGATGTTAAAGGCACTCGTTTTATGATACAACTTCGCTTTTTCGTACGCCTTACGTTCCAGCTTTTTACGAAGTTCCTTAATCAAATCGCTACATTCTGTTCTAAATTTACTATCAGGATAGTTATTGATAAAGCTCTGTACCTCATTAATAGCGGTCAGCGTGCCACTCTGGTCTAAATTGTACTGTGGCGAGGCTTTATACAAAGCGTAAGAGGCCATGTAAACAGCTTCTTCCATATATTCGCTTCGAGCAAAGGTTTCAGCAAAGCTTTTGAAGCGAGCATTGGCAGACTCATAATTGCCTGTATGATAGTCGCAATAAGCCTGATAGAAAGTTGCTACTTCTTGCTGGTCTGTACCTGCTAGTGCTGGGAGTAATTCTTCAAAGAGGATACCCGCTTTGTCGTATTCTCCTTTTTTGTAATATTTTACAGCCTCTGCATATTTTTTCTTCTCATCGGTCATTTTACGGATTTTCTCAAATCCACCACAAGAGGACAAGCACAGGGTAAATAGTATGAATAATAAAACGTTTTTTCGCATAAGAGTGCAAATTTATAATTTTTTTGGGTATAAACAGAAAATGAGCTAAGGTTTTTTGTTTCAAGAAGATAGATTTCTGATAAGAATTTCTATATCCTCTCTAAAAGGCTTGTTTTCTCAAACGCTTCTTCCCTTCAGTACCTTTACCTTATGCTTTTCCAAATTTCTAACATAGAACGAGGAATACCGCTTAACTAAGATAAGATTTAACAAAATTTAACATTACTCGACAGCACAAATATGACTTCACTCATTTTTCAGAAGAAACATCAAGGGTTTCGTTGTGCAACTTCTCGAAAATACGTAATTTTAACATTAGTCATTTATCCAATAGCTCAACCTTTTCACAAAGCATGAACTCAGGCGTTTTTCGTTCCCGTTTAATTATGGGTATTATTATGGCAGTAATTGCCTTATTCTCGTATTTCTCAAAAATGCAAGTAAACCCCATTACGGGCAAACGCCAAGCAGTTACGATGACCCCTCAGCAAGAAATCGCCACGGGCTTACAGTCTGCTCCGCAAATGGCGGCAGAATTTGGAGGTTTATACGAAGACCAACAACTACAAGATTATGTAAAATCAGTTGGTATGAAGGTGGTCAATAACTCTGAGGCAGCCAAATCTCCCTATCAATTCAATTTCCATTTATTGGCTGACCCTCAAACAATTAATGCCTTTGCATTGCCTGGAGGACAAATTTTCATTACCGTTGGCTTATTAAAAAGACTTAAAACAGAAGACCAATTGGCAGGAGTATTGGGGCATGAAGTAGGGCATGTCATTGGTCGCCACTCAGCACAACAAATGGCTAAAGACGAGTTAACGAATGGACTACTCTCGGCGGCAGTCACAGCGACTTCAGACCCGTATAATGCTAATAATTCGACTGCGATAGCTCAGTATGTAGGCAAAATGATTACGATGAAGTACGGTCGTAACGACGAATTAGAGGCGGATAAATTTGGGGTAAAATATATGCTTGAAGCCCAGTATGACCCCGCCCAAATGATTGATGTAATGGAAGTTTTAAAGCAAGCAGCAGGCGGACGTGCCCCTTCTGAATTTCAGAGTACGCACCCAGACCCAGACCATCGTATTGCCGAAATCAAAAAAGCATTAGCACAATATAATAAGACAGGAAAACTAGAATGGTAAGCTAGTCAACTCCCCTCTCTTCTCTTTGGAGTGCAAAATCTAAATTTGTATTTTTCGACTTGGATATATGAATAAATATATGAAATTTTGCATTCCAAGTTATGAACAAAATACTTAGACAACATATTATACTTCGCCTTTTCTGCTTAGCAATCGCCTTGCAGTTTATAGGTGTGAATGCAGGTGTAGTCACGTATGTAAGTCATTTTTTCGAAAAAGGAAAGTCAATCTCTTCTATTAAAACGGATTCAGAAGACGAACGAGATAATGATAGTACTTCTACGAATAAGAAAACTGACAATGATTCACAAGACGACTTTGATGAATCGTATTTGCCTCACGACTATCAACAACCACATTGTAACACAAATCTTCAACGACTAATTATTCAGTACAGTACTTCTTATTTTTTCTACGAAGATTGTAAGACCTTACATGGGCACTTCGATATTGCTTTTCCTCCTCCACGAGTGCCAATGTTCTTACTTCTTACTTGCTAGAAATCCCTTTATCAACGCTCTTAATAACAAATAGATAGAGCAACTGCGTCTCACCTTCGTACAAATGCTATTTATACTTGATTATCAAGATATTGGCATACTTATTACTTACTAATCAAACATCAATAATCACGAGTAGGTTGATTATTGATTCATATTTATTTTCTCATTTCAAGACATGGAATCATTACATTATTATAAAAAAGCACTCTTCAAATCCGATTGGAAAGCGGGTTTATCAGTCTTTTTAGTAGCTCTACCTCTCTGCCTTGGCATCGCTATGGCATCAGGAGCCCCTTTATTTTCGGGAATCATTGCGGGAGTTATTGCAGGGATTATCATCGGTGTCTTATCGGGTTCTGAAATTTCGGTCAGTGGACCTGCCGCAGGTTTAACCGTTATTGTTGCCACTGCCATCAAAGACTTAGGCTCGTATCAAGGTTTTCTGGTTGCAGTAGTTTTAGCAGGCTTCTTACAAATTATTTTAGGATACATCAAAGCTGGAAAATTTAGTGCCTATTTTCCCGAAAGCGTTATCAAAGGAATGTTAGTGGCGATTGGTCTCGTAATTATTCTGAAACAAATTCCACACGCACTAGGTGACGACCAAGACTATGAAGGAGAATTTGAATTCGAACAAATGGATAACCAAAATACCTTTACAGAACTTATTCGCTCCTTTATTGACTTTAACTATGGTGCTGTAAACATTACAATTGCCTGTTTGATTTTACTAATCTTATGGGACTATGCAGCGAAGAAAAAAATAACCTTCTTCAAAGCTATTCCGGCCTCACTGGTAGCAGTTGGTTTGGGAATTTTCATCAATGAGTTCTACGCTATTTATAAACCAGCATACTATTTAGGAAATTCAACGAAGCACATGGTTACCATGCCGATCTTTGATAACTGGAATGCCTTTACAGGTTCATTGCTCTTTCCTGATTTTAGTTTTCTTACAAAGGCTGCCACCTATAAAACAGCCATTACCTTGGCAATCGTTGCCAGTTTAGAGTCGCTATTAAGCTTAGAAGCATCAGATAGTATTGACCCAGAACGCAGGATTTCGTCATCCGATAAAGAACTTGTTGCTCAGGGTATTGGTAATACTATTTCTGGCTTTTTTGGAGGTCTCCCTATTACCTCCGTCGTTGTCAGAACGTCTGCTAACGTATATGCAGGAGGGCGTACCCGTATGTCAGCTATTGTTCATGGTATGTTATTAGTTGGCTCTGTCATTTTTATACCACAGCTAATGAATCGTATTCCTTTAGCTTCTTTAGCTGCTATACTGTTAATGGTTGGTTATAAATTAGCAAGTCCAGAGAAAATCAAGCAGGTGTTTAACCAAGGATACGACCAATATGTACCCTTTACCATTACCATACTAACAATCATCTTTGAAGATTTATTAATCGGTATTTTTGTTGGTACTTTTACGGGATTACTCTTTGTGGTATTTACCAACTTTAGATCTGTCATTTCGGTTATTCAAGAAGGCAATAGTGTCTTAATCAAATTCAATAAAGATGTTTCTTTCCTCAATAAGCCAAGAATGAAGCAGATTCTAATGGGTCTAAAAGAAGGTGACGAAGTCTATATTGATGGCTCAAAAGCTAATTTCATTGACCACGATATTTTCACTCTTCTTTATGAATTTAAAAAAGGGGCAAAAGCTAAACATATAAGTGTAGAGTTTTACAAAATAAACCGCAAAATTCAGGGTGACATAAACCAATATAATGCTGAAATTAATTCAGCCCATTAATTTTATGAAAGACTACAAAAAAGTATTATTAGCCAACAAAGCTTGGGCTAAAGAAAAGCTAGAGCTAGACGAAGACTATTTCACTAATTTATCTAAAGACCAACAGCCTAATTTCCTATGGATTGGTTGTTCGGATAGCCGTGTACCTGCTGAAGAAATTACAAATATGCAACCTGGTGAAGTATTTGTTCACCGTAATGTAGCAAACTTGGTAGTACATACAGATATCAATATTCTTTCGGTATTACAATATGCAGTTGAAGTGCTAAAGGTACAACATGTGGTTGTATGTGGCCATTACAATTGCGGTGGAGTAAAGGCGGCTATGGGAAATCAAGACCTAGGTTTGATTAACAAATGGTTACGAAACATTAAAGATGTATATGCAAAACACGATGCAGAACTACACCAAATTGAAGACGAAAATGCAAGATTTAACCGCTTGGTAGAACTCAATGTATCAGAACAGGTCAATAACTTAGTTCAAACAACCGTTATACAACGTGCATGGAAAAACAGAGAACTACCTCATTTGCATGGTTGGGTATTTGATATGCATACAGGCTTAATCAAAGAAGTAATGGATATCCCAGCTGGTTCTAAAATTGATGATATTTATCGCTTTGACTTCCATACGGACGAGCAAGTAAGCAATAGCTCTATTCATTAAGCAATACTTAACAAGAATATTTGCAGTCCTTTTACTCCAGCGAAACCTATGAGATTTTTGAAATCTCATAGGTTTTACTCCTCCCTTCTACTTCTTTACCCTATAAACCATCACAAAAAAGCACAAAACATTCACAAAATTTTACTAACTTCGTCTATACTACTGAGTACAACAATTCCTTCATACTAAATTTATCTCGTCCTCCATCACTATGCTTAATTTTCGTTCTCCCAGTAACTACTTGGGAGTTGCTGCTATCTTAGTAGGCACTGTACTTACCTTGGCTTCTTTAGAACAATCTTCCACCAGCAGATTTATCAATCATTCGCTTGACTCTCTCTTGAGTGAAACACAACGACACTTACCTGACAACGCACTTGAAGGGCTCAAAGTAGCGGAAGGGTTGACCGTTAGTACCTTTGCTACCGAACCCATGTTGATGAACCCTACCGATATAGAAGTAGATGCAAAAGGACGAGTATGGGTATTGGAAGCGTATAATTATCGCCCTGCTATCACGGGCAATCCTACCAAAAAAGAAGGTGACCGCATTGTTATTTTGACCGATACCAATGGCGATGGCAAAGCGGATGAAAGCAAGGTTTTTTATCAAGACCCTTCGTTAAATGCTCCCTTAGGAATTGCCGTTTTAGGTAATGTCGTACTCGTATCACAAAGTCCTTACATCTGGAAATTAACAGATACCGATGGCGACGATAAAGCGGATAAAAAGGAAATTTTATTTCAAGGTTTAGAAGGAGAGCAACACGACCACGGAGCTCATACCTTTGTCTTTGGACCAGATAACAAATTGTATTTTAACTGTGGAAACGAAGGTCGCCAACTAAAAGATGCTTCAGGAAACCCTGTAAAAGACCAGTTTGGTAAAGAAATTTCTCCCAAAAACTTCCAAGAAGGGATGGTTTTTCGTTGTAATCTTGACGGTAGCGAAGTGGAATGTTTAGGACAAAACTTCCGAAACCCTTATGAAATTGCCATTGATTCGTATGGCACGCTTTGGCAGTCGGATAATGATGACGACGGAAACAAAGGTGTGCGTATCAATTACGTAATGGAGTATGGTAATTTTGGTTATAAAGACCAACTCACTCGTGCATCATGGCCATATCCACGCACCAATATGGAAACCGAAATCCCTTTACGCCACTGGCATTTGAACGACCCCGGTACTGTACCTAACTTATTACAAACTGGCTCTGGCTCTCCAACGGGTATGGTGATTTATGAAGGCGATTTGCTTCCTCCTATTTTCCATGGTCAAATGATTCATGCTGAACCTGGGCATAATGTGGTGCGTTCGTACCCTGTGAAAAATCAAGGAGCTGGCTATTCAGCCGAAATCGTCAATATCATGAAACAGGAGGCCGACAAATGGTTTCGTCCTGCGGATGTTTGCGTAGCACCCGACGGCTCTCTCATTGTTGCAGACTGGTACGACCCTGGCGTTGGTGGACATCAAGCAGGCGACCAAACTCGTGGAAGAATCTATCGTATCGCTCCTCCTCAAACAGCCTACACCATTCCTAAATTAGAGTTGACGACACCCAATGGAGCCGTTCAAGCCTTACAAAGTCCTAACATCGCAACTCGTTATTTAGCATGGGAAGCGTTAAAAAGCTTTGGTAGTTCGATTGAAAAGCCTCTTGCAAGCTTACTTCAATCGAATAATAGCCGTATGAAAGCTCGTGGATTATGGGCTTTGATAAAACTGATAGACGCAAAAAAATATATAGACTTAGCCGTGCATGACACTGACCCTAACATCCGAGTCTTGGGGTTAAGAGCTGCTCGTCAACAAAAACTTAACGTATTAAACTACGTAGCACAACTAGCGAATGACCCTAAC
>JALRIJ010000659.1 GCA_023255485.1 Flectobacillus sp. | reverse complement strand
TTTGGTTTCGTTTTGAATACTCAGGTTTGCAGAAAAAATTGAATACTCAGGTATTCAATTTTGCGCCAAAATTATATCATATAATTTTGGGGCTTGTCAAGGATTTTTTATAACATATTTTTTGTAGGGTTATTATTTTTTGGCGTTTTTTCGGGTATAATAGAACACATGAAAACACAATACCAATACACTACAAAACAATTTGCAGAATTCCGCAAATTTTGCTTGCGTCATGGTTTAAAATTTGCTACAATGGCAGAATTCCAAAGCGCAATTAAACAATATTTCAAGGATTAAAAAATGGCTAAAATTAATCGGGTTTCAATTTACGATATGGATGGAACTATCGTTTGCTCACTCCATCGCTATCGCACAATCGTAGATGATAATGGCGAACGAATTGATCTAGGATATTGGAGACAAAATGAATATAGAGCTTTGGATGATTCGCTCTTGCCACTTGCAGAACAATATAAAGCAGACCTCAGAGACGAAAACTGTTTTGTCATTATTGCTACTGCCCGTGTTTTGCGTGAGCCTGACTATACATTTATTGATTCGGTTTTGGGA
>JALRIJ010000658.1 GCA_023255485.1 Flectobacillus sp. | reverse complement strand
AAACAATCCTTGCTAAAATCTTTATTGCATTAATTGCTCTAAGCTTTGTATTTTGGGGTATAAATGATTTTTTTAGATCTAATTATAGTAATTCAATTGCAGAGATTGATGGTGAGGAGATATCAATTAATCAATTTATGTATGAATTTAATAAAATAATTAGAAATAATAATATTCAATCTGAAAAAATAGCTATCAAAAACAATATTCATATAATAGCGATTTCTAATATTATTTCAGAAAAACTTTTAAAAATTCATGCAAAAAAAATAGGAATTTCCATTGATGAAACAATAATAGCTATAGAAATTAAAAATAGTAATGAATTTAAAGATAAAGAAATTTTTTCAAGAATAAAATATGAAAAATTTTTATTAGAAAGAAATATAACTTCAAAAATTCTTGAAGATCAAATTAATAAAAACTTAAAAAAAAAAATAATTACAGATTCAATTACTGGATATATGCCATCTAACAAAAAAATTTCAGAAAAAAATATAAGAAATAAAATTAATATTTTATATGAAGATTTTCTTAGAAAAAAATATAAAATTGTTATTAAGGAAAAGCA
>JALRIJ010000657.1 GCA_023255485.1 Flectobacillus sp. | reverse complement strand
CCTGCCATACCCTTGCCTTACTCAATGAATAAAATATTGCTCATCGGTCTATTCTTATTACACTTTTTGGGATTTACTCAAGAAGTAGCGGTTTTGAAATATGTCGGAGGAGGCGATTGGTATGCCAATCCAACTTCTTTACCAAATTTAGTTAAATATTGCAACCAAAATATTCAAACAACCATAACAAAAAAAGTTAGTGTTGTTGATGTTGGAAGTGCAGAAATTGTAAATTACCCGTTTGTACACATGACTGGGCATGGCAATGTAGTTTTTAGTGCCAATGATATTCAAAATTTGAGAAATTATTTAACTTCTGGTGGTTTTTTACATATTGATGACAACTATGGAATGGATGTATTTATTAGAAAGGAAATAAAAAAAATTTTTCCAAATAATGCTTTGGTAGAAATCCCTAGCAATCATCCTATTTTTCAAGCCCCCTACTCATTTACAAATGGTTTACCTAAAATACACGAACACGAAAACAACAAGCCACAAGCTTTTGGCGTTTTTATCGAAGGACGATTAGTCCTATTATATACCTTTGAATGTGACTTAGGTGATGGTTG
>JALRIJ010000656.1 GCA_023255485.1 Flectobacillus sp. | reverse complement strand
TCCTGAATTTAAAGACTTGGACCCAATAAAACAATATATTACTATCGCTGAAACTACTTTCCCTCCGAATTGCATGAACTGGGTTGGTGCTTCGATTGTTTCTGGACTGAATACCGAGATCGAGAGATTCTAGACAACGTACGATGAGTTCAGAGATGCTGGGGACAAGATGGTAGACCGCTTTGGAGAAGCTTATTTCTTTGCTCAACGAGATGAACCATACTTGAATCCAGACTTTGAGTACAAAAACTAATTTGCTAAAAGTTCTTTGTACTCTGCTATGACTCCTATTTCTGCAAGGTCATATCAAGAAAAGAAAATAACAATTAACCAGCAGCTTGAGCGCACCCTTAATCAGATGAAAACGCCAACAGCGAGTGAAATCGGTCAAGGCTTGCTTTCAGGATAGAGGTTGATGGGA
Source organism: Flectobacillus sp. (assembly GCA_023255485.1). Taxonomy (GTDB): domain Bacteria; phylum Bacteroidota; class Bacteroidia; order Cytophagales; family Spirosomataceae; genus JALRIJ01. Next base: position 151 of record JALRIJ010000656.1, on the reverse strand, counting down.
ATTACTCCAACCGGTGCTACTGGCACCAAAGCCTTCGGTTCAATGACACCATCTCAACAGGTCATCAGCAAAATTATGCAAGCGCGTGCAGATAAAGAGAAATGATTTGATTTTTGAAATTTTATAATAAAGGGGTTTTGGGGTTTTGGGG
>JALRIJ010000655.1 GCA_023255485.1 Flectobacillus sp. | reverse complement strand
AGTGAAAGTTTACGTCACCAATATTTAGAAAAATTCGACAAATCTACGTTTGAAGATTATAAAAATCTTTCTAAGACTCCTAAATCTATCAATATTAGTGTAGGCAGTGAATGCAATTTTCAATGTACTTACTGTAATCCTAAGTTTAGTAGTAAGTGGGAACACGATGTTCGAAATAAAGAATACAAAGTCTTCACTGATCGGTATTTTTACGACATAGAAAAATATAATTCTAACATCATAGAGTCGAACATTAGTTTACTATCGGATCTGGGACACCTAGAAAGAATTATAATAACTGGCGGCGAGCCGCTTATGAATAAAAAGACTTTTCAAATGATGGAAAGCTCGTCATCGGATATATTTCAAATAGTTACGAATCTTTCCTGCAAGACTTCGGTATTAGATAGAATTTTTTCTTACTGTGAAAGATATGGTGAAGTAACAATTGTCGTAAGTATGGATGCTACTGGCAAACTTGCAGAGTTTACACGCTATGGGCTAGATTTTGAACAGTTCTCCCACAATATGAGATACTTATTAAAAAATAGGCCTGCAAATGTAAACGTAACT
>JALRIJ010000654.1 GCA_023255485.1 Flectobacillus sp. | reverse complement strand
AACTACAGCAAACTGGTGCAGAAATAATTCTGCGCTGCACTAACTAATTCGGAGGATAACCGTGGCACAAGACGTGCTTACCGACCTAAACAAGGTTCGCAACATCGGCATCATGGCTCACATTGACGCGGGTAAAACCACTACCACCGAGCGCATTCTTTATTACACCGGTGTGAACCACAAAATTGGTGAAGTGCATGATGGCGCCGCCACCATGGACTGGATGGAACAAGAGCAAGAGCGTGGTATCACGATCACTTCTGCTGCCACCACCTGCTTCTGGCGCGGTATGGACGGTTCATTCCCCGACCACCGCATCAACATCATTGACACCCCTGGCCACGTTGACTTCACCATTGAAGTTGAGCGTTCCATGCGCGTGCTCGACGGTGCTTGCATGGTTTACTGTGCTGTGGGCGGCGTGCAGCCCCAGTCTGAAACTGTGTGGCGTCAAGCTAACAAGTACAAAGTGCCTCGTTTGGCCTTCGTGAACAAGATGGACCGTACCGGTGCCAACTTCTTCAAAGTGGTCGACCAAATGAAGACGCGCTTGAAGGCCAACCCAGTGCCAAT
>JALRIJ010000653.1 GCA_023255485.1 Flectobacillus sp. | reverse complement strand
CCCCAAAACCCCAAAACCCCACTTCATCAAATTTTATTATTAATTCTGTGCTTGTTGGCTAATACGTGTAGCTTCGATATCTTGCCACCCTCCTCGAAGTGCAGCAAGTGGTTGACTACCAATGGGTCAAGCCCAAGACGCTCATGAAAAGTTATTGTCATTGGTATCATAAAGTAGCCCCATCCAACCATCGAGATGCAAATTTCATCTTCGCGTGAATTTGGGCATCTGTTTGGAAGCTAGAAGCTGTTTGAAAAAACTCTAACAGGGTTTGGCCCTCTAAATGTCTCATGAAGTTTGAAATCGACATGTTTCACGAGTTATTTAATTTTTATCTTTTTGTTGTTCAACCTGAGGAAGCAGGTCCACTTGTGTTTGCTCTGGCTATCTGTCTCCAGCTCAAGGTAGTGGTTCCCATACTCAAATTTTAGCTCAATTTAATCCGCAATCAGTTAGCCAGAGCTTTGTAGAACTTAAAATGCAGCTTCATACTCTTTGGGATGATTTAGCAAAATTTCAATTTTTGCGTTGTTATCGACTTTGACATCTTCAAAAGGAATTCTGCAAAGTGGG
>JALRIJ010000652.1 GCA_023255485.1 Flectobacillus sp. | reverse complement strand
AGTTCAGATGGTGGCAAGCCTCAAGGATGTAGCTGTTGCAATGGGAAGTCTTCTCATTACTCCTTTCATTGCAGGTGGTAAGGCTGTAACTGACTTTGCGACAAAGATCGTGTTTGCTAATAAGACTATTCAGGCTTACAGCCTAGCACTTGCTCTGTATGCAGACAATGGGAACAAGCTTGCATCTGGTGTTATAAATGTAATGAGCAAAATTCCAATGTTGATTGGTGCAAGTTTTGCAGCCGCTACACTAGCAGTTACAAGTCTTACCGTTGCGTTCTTTGTTGCACAGAAAGAACTAGATAATCTTTCTAAACAGCTAATTCTTACAGGCGGATCTTTAGGTCTTAACAGAGACTCTGCGCTTGATTATGCAAAGGCTCTTGATGGTGTTTCAGGAAGCACATCACAAGTTATTGCTGTTATTCAAGCAATGGCTAAACAGGGTGGGTTCCTAAGAGAAGAAATATCTTTAGTAACAAAGTCAGCAATTGAGTTAGAGAAGTACGCAGGTGTTTCTATTGAAGATACTGTCAAAGCTTTTGCTAAGCTGAAAGAAGAACCAGTAAAAGC
>JALRIJ010000651.1 GCA_023255485.1 Flectobacillus sp. | reverse complement strand
ACCACGATGTCGATTCGGACGAATTATCGTTCAAGATGGCAGGTTCTTACGCATTCCGTGATGGTTTCATGAAAGCGGATCCTATCCTTCTTGAACCAATCATGAAAGTTGAAGTAGAAACTCCAGAAGACTACATGGGCGATATCATGGGTGACTTAAACCGTCGTCGTGGTATGGTTCAGGGTATGGAAGACTTACCTGGTGGTACTAAAGCAATTAAAGCTGAAGTTCCACTTGCTGAGATGTTTGGTTACGCGACTCAAATGCGTTCTATGTCTCAAGGTCGTGCGACATACTCAATGGAATTTGCTAAATACGCTGAAACTCCACGTAACGTGGCGGAAGGCATTATTTCTAAATTCCAGTCTGGCGGTAAAAAAGGTGACGACGAGTAATCTTTCGATTACTATAAGCCCAAACTAATTTTTTAGTTAATAACCAGTTGCTCATGCAGTGATCCTGCATGAGTAGTTTAAAAAGGAAAATCAAATGGCTAAGGCTAAGTTTGAACGTAATAAGCCACACGTGAACGTGGGCACAATCGGTCACGTTGACCATGGTAAAACTACTTTAAC
>JALRIJ010000650.1 GCA_023255485.1 Flectobacillus sp. | reverse complement strand
ATTAGTAATGGATTGATGGAATTGCCTCGTTCAGCAGAGGGACAAGCACTGACTTATTCTTTAGAGAAGAAACCCTATATGGAAACGAGTTTTGGGATAGAAAATATTTTTAAGGTCTTACGGGTAGATTTAGTACATCGGTTAAGCTATTTAGATAACCCCAATGTAGCTAAAAGTGTAGCTGTGCGTTTTAGGATGAAGTTTGATTTTTAGGTATTTTTTGACAAGATTTAAGTACCACGACATATTTAACCACGGAGATACATAGAAAACATAGTTATATGAAAAATTGATAATCAATTACTTATGTTCACTATACTACTATATGATTCTTATAAATCAATGTGTCTGATTACTTAATCTAGGAAATCATTTAGAAGGTCTTCGATTTCTTTGTCTGAGATACTGTCTTGTTCTCCTTTATTGTAGATTGCAAGAAGATAGACTGTTTCGTTGATAATTTTAACAAAGGAAATGATTCTCGCTCCTCCTGATTTTCCTCTATTTTTAGAAGCAATAGCGATACGAATTTTATATACATCATTGCCAAGAGGAGTACCCATTGTAGGATTTTCCG
>JALRIJ010000064.1:13907-14155 GCA_023255485.1 Flectobacillus sp. | reverse complement strand
GTTTATTAAAGCTTGTTGATAGTGCTCTACCAAGGGTTTTAGAACAGGAAAGTTTTTAAGATGAGCACTTTTCCAATAACTCGATAAATGGGTTGGTTTTTGAAATGAATAGCCCTTAAAGTTAAAAAAGACCATTTTCTTCTGTCCATTTATCCAGTATGTTCCCTCTTTATATTCAATGGTTTTCTCAGACAAGTTCCAGAAAGCTACATTATAAGCAGGGTCAAAATCAACGGTGACTTTATCGT